>CACZSE010000133.1 GCA_902783735.1 uncultured Lachnospiraceae bacterium | reverse complement strand
TCTGGCTGTAGCGGTTGCCTTGGGTTCGTCGTTTACGTTTCCTATATTAACTTCCATGGCATCATACCATGCATCGTCAAAATCGCCGTCGATAAGCGCCTTACCCATGGGTATATACATGAAGGGCTTAAGCATTGCTTCAGCATAGTATTTACTTGACTTATCCTGTGACATGGTCTTGTCGTTAAATGCGTATTTATCGGTTCCGTCCGTTATGGCTATATCAAATCCGACCACAGCGTTGTTGGCAGCTTCCTCAAAAGGAACATTGATAAATGCTCTGTACCCTGTGTCTGTTGCTTCTGCCTCGGCTCTTGTCAGCTCTACACACTTGGTCTTGATGCCTTCTGTCTTGCTGTTGTATCTGTCAAGATATACCGAAACCTTATCGGAAGCATCTTCAGTATAGTCTACAACATCTATCTGGAACTGTATCTGTCCTTCATTCCATATGGTCTTAAACGAAGAAGCTATATCATCAAACTTTTCATATCCTACATTGTCAAACCCGTCGGCAGGTGCCTGCAAAATAGTTATGGTATGGAGCATGGGTGCCAGCTTTGAAGCATCGACAAATGCCCAGTAAGCAGGTTTTGCACGGTAATCATCATCGAAGAGCAAAGGACACTGAGGACTTCCGTCAGTCACTCCTCCGCCTACTCCGGTATATGCCTGCAACCATGAGCTTCCGTCCAGAACTCCCCAGAATACCATACCTGCAACTTTGGCCTTTCCTTCTTTCTGAAGTGACTGCATAGCATCGTAGAGTTCTTTATATTTATAGGCCTGTTTTGTGTACTCGTCCTGAAGTGTTGCTTCAGTTCCGTCGTAGGTGCTGCTCGATTTAAGATCAAGCTCGGTTATCATTACCTTGTCTACTATCGAACAATACTTCTGTGCCGCCTCTTTAAACGCATCTATAGCAGGATACTCTATATCGTAGTGTCCCTGCATGCCCATACCGTCGATCCTTGCACCTTCAGTAGCTTTTACGGCGTTTAAGAGATTTACGATGCCTTCAACCTTTGCGGGTGTGCAGTCGTTGTAATCATTGTAATAAAGGTCAAGTGTTTCGGGTGCATACTTATTGGCGTATACAAATGCATTTTTTATGAAATCTTCATTTCCGTATACAGCCCACCAGCTCGAATTCTCGCTGTCGGTCCTGTATGTTCCGGTAGAATCGCTTATCGCTTCATTTACAACATCCCACCCATAGAAGAGATCCTTGTACGGGCTGTCCGAACCGACGTAATGTTCCAGAACGGACTTGATGTACCACTCTTCTCTGAGGTTCATGAGTTCAGGTGAGGCATAGGGCTTTGATGAATCGTAATCCTCATGGAAAAACCATTCCGGTGTCTGCGAATGCCATACCAGCACATGTCCTCTCACCTTTATGGGTGTTTCGGGATACTGTCTGTTCCAATCGAGTATCTTATCAAGGTAGATCTCAGCTCTTGAGAAATCAAGCTTGGGAACAACGAGTCTTTCACCGTTCAAATGACTGATCTCTGTCAGCTGCACTTTATCGTTGCTGTATCCGAAAAGGGAATCCGGCTTCAATTCATTGCCAAGAGTTATGGCATTGAAATGCTTATGAACCAGATCCATAAGTGTTTTATCGTTTATCTCGGAACCTGTCAAAGATGTTCCTACTATAAAATCGTCGCCCATGACAGATGTTACCGCATCCTTTAAAGCCGGGATGCTGTCCTGTATGGTAGCGGCAGCTAAATTCATGTCTATGAGTGATACTCCGGTAACATAGTATTCACCTTTTACGCAGTCACCTTCACCGTAATTTGTACCCTGTTCCAAAAGTCTGATGACAACCTTATCAAGATCGCCTGCAGAGGCAACCTTAAAGGTCCCTTCAAACTTAGTCCACTGTCCGGGTGTAAGCTGCTGTGAAACACTTCCCGTGAGTTCTGCGGAATATGATCCGAGATATGATGTGTTATCTCCGGATGTGATATAGGGTGCAAAATCCACCTGTCTTTGTGCAGCCGGTGCATCGGCATAATCGTCCGATAATTTAGCGTAGAACGAAAATGCATATGTACTTCCGTTTGTAACTATATCCGTAACATCTATCGCAAAACAATCATAAGGACGGGTTCTTGAATTGATAACACCGTATGTTTTTACATCATCGTAGATCGGCTCATCAGCTTCGGCAACAGAGATAGTCGCTTCTCCTGCCTCGACCGTCCACATGGATATATCTTCACTTGAGAAATCGCCGTTCTTTATGAGGTTCTCTCCCTCAATAACGGTCTCGGTCTCATCTTCTTCTGCAACATCATCATCTGCCAGGATCGTTACACTTTCTATAGAAGCTTCGGTCTTTCCGGAATTCATGGACATGACCGAAAGATATCTGATATCTGTTCCGACCTTAGGATTTACCTCACTATTGCCGTATGAAACCGGTGTGCCTTCTTTATTGTCCGAATCGTAATCTGCCTGTGTATGAACCTTGAACGCCAGATCCGCTTCTTTTCCGCTTTTGAGGTTAAATTTTACCTTTGATACAGACTTGGGATTTATTTCTGCCGGAAGAGCAAAAAACTTTGACTGGTACTGACCGTCAAAAGTTATATTGAGCACTCCGTCTGCCGTGATCTCTGATGTAACCCCGTACTCGGAAGGCGATTCGAGTTCCGAAAAAGTATATGTCTTCTCTATCGGATCGGCTTTACTCTCTATCGGGTTGGCTATCATTACTGTGCTTAAAACAAGCATCGCTGACAAAATAAAAGAACAACATCTCTTAAACATCTGATAAACCTCTCTATTTTTTCACTATACAATACGCTATTTGTAAATATATCAGACAATCTCGTCAAAAATCAATGTGCATTATGCTAATAATACGGGCTTTACAGACGTCTTCTATGAATAATCTGTATAGTCTTCGTGTCTGGGCACGTTTCATGCAACAAAAAAAGACTGTCTCTACATAAAAGTAAAGACAGTCCCTCAATTTTTGATCAGTCAGCTATAAAAGCCTCAAGATCGGCTTTGGTCATGGCGCCGATATTCTTCTTAGCTTCAACGCCATCTTTAAACAATATGATGGTAGGTATACTTGCTACTTTAAATCTGCCTGCCAAGGCCATCTCATCATCCACATTGATCTTAAGAACAGCGATATCATCGTGTTCATCTGCAATCTGTGCAACGAGGGGGCTCACCATCTTACAAGGTCCGCACCAATCTGCGTAGAAATCCACCAATACCTTTGAATTGCTACTGATGATCTCATCAAAGTTGTTATTGAGTTCAACTTTCATATTGAAACCTCCTTTTATCTTTTAAATAGACTTTATCTCATCTTCCGTCATAAGTGTTATGCCTTTATCCGAAAGTGCTTTCTCAGCCGCTGCAACGTCATTTACCCTGAATACAACGTATGCTCCAAGTTCTCTGGCAGTAAATGCATAGGTATACTCGACGTTTATCTCTGCTTTTTCAAGTACTCTTAAAACTGTATAAAGTGCCCCTTCTTTATCATTCATCTTTACGGCAATGACATCGGTAACCTTAACTATCGTGTCTTCACTTAACAGACTGTATGCCTTTGCCGTGTCGGATACGATAAGTCTGAGTATTCCGAAATCGTCCGAATCGCCAATGCTCATGGCTCTCATGTTGATACCCGCTTCGGATATCGTCTTTATCGCATCGGATAACTTACCTTTTTTATTTTCAATAAATACCGAAAGCTGCCTTATTGCCATATCGTAACCCTCCTTGTTTGTAAGCGATCGTCATTAACCTTAATCGTGCAATTTTCTCTTGTCTATAACGCGAACTGCTTTACCCTCACTTCTTGCGATAGACTTAGGCGGAACGAGGTGGATCTTCGGTCCGATCCCGAGCATTGTACGCATTGCTGCCTCAAGTGATTTCTCTTTTGCATGGATATCCGATACCTTATCGGAGAACTGTCCCGTAAGAAGCTCTACATTTATATCCAGTGTATCGGTGTTGTTTACTCTGTCTACTTCTATAAGGTAATTCGGTGTGTATCCTTCCTTTATAAGTACAGTCTCTATCTGGCTAGGGAATACGTTTACACCTCTGATGATCATCATGTCATCACTTCTGCCCATAGGCTTTGACATCTTAACGTGTGTTCTTCCGCAAGAACATTTTTCCCTGCTCAGAACACATATGTCACGTGTTCTGTATCTGAGAAGAGGAAATGCTTCTTTATCTAAAGCGGTAAATACAAGTTCTCCTTTTTCTCCGTCAGGAAGAACCTCTCCCGTTTCGGGATCTATGATCTCTGCATAGAAATGATCTTCATTTATATGCATGCCATGCTGTGCTTCACATTCAAATGCCACTCCGGGGCCGCTGGTCTCTGTAAGACCGTATATATCGAAAGCCTTGATACCCAGGCTCTTTTCGATCTCTCTTCTCATCTCTTCGGTCCAGGGTTCTGCGCCGAAGATACCTGCCTTGAGTTTGTTGTCGGAAGGCTTATATCCTTTTTCGGCAAGACTCTCTCCGAGATATGCCGCATATGAAGGAGTACAGCAGAGAATGGTCGCCTCCAGATCCATCATGAACTGGATCTGTCTTTCGGTATTGCCCGAAGACATGGGCAATGTAAGACATCCTACTTTATGCGATCCGCCGTGGAGACCTGCTCCTCCGGTAAATAATCCGTATCCGTATGCAACCTGAACAACATCATCCTCATTTCCGCCTGCTGCCACTATAGCTCTGGCACAGCACTCTTCCCAGAGGTCAACATCGGCCTGAGTGTAAAATGCAACAACTCTTCGTCCTGTGGTCCCGCTTGTAGAATGGATCCTTACACAGTTTTTAAGATCCGTTCCGAGCAAACCGTAAGGATATGCATCACGAAGGTCTGATTTTGACAAAAAAGGAAGCTTTTTAATGTCATCAATACTTTTGATGTCTTCCGGCTTTACACCTTTTTCGTCCATCAGGTTTCTGTAATATGCCACATGATCATATACATGCTTAACCTGTTTTACAATCTTTTCATTCTGAATACTTATGATCTCGTCTCTTGAAGCAGTCTCGATCTGTGGTTGAAAATAATTTCCCATATGAAAATCTCCTAACGATGTTTTTCGTGTCCTAAGTCTGATTATAATGCCAAATAAGCTTCTTGAATAGTATTTTCTTCTTATACCTAATCCGCGGCATCAAGATCGGGAGCTATGGTCACGGCGTAATCGGGATATATACCGTTTAACTCATTTTTCAAAATAACAACCGCTTCGTTCGGATCCATATCAAAGCTTACGACCACATCAAATCTCATGTGTTTGTTTTCCATATCTATGTAGAATCCGTGCAGCTGTAAGGCCCAGTCATGAGCCAAAACGGTTTGCATGACTTTGTTTCTGACATGCGCGGCATCATCGTCCTTCGTGTTATATGAATAAACACCGACCGATGTAACAATGACGCCGGTCTCTCTGTATACCTTCACCTGAATGCGCCTTGTGAGTATATCCACTTCTTCAACATTCATGGTATCCGGCAGCTCGACGTGCAGTGATGCGAGGTTTTTATTCGGCCCGTAATTGTTCAGTATAAGATCGTATACGCCTCTGACCTCTTTTTCCTCATTTACAAGGCTTCTGATCTTTTTTGTCAGCTCGGCGTCCGCTCTCTGTCCCAGGATATCATCCAGAGTTCCAACAAGCATCTCAAGGCCGGACTTAATGATGATGACAGATATGATCACACCCACAAATGCTTCAAGTGACAGACCGCTAAACATGTAAATGATGGCCGATGCCAGAACGGAGGTTGAAAGGATCGCATCAAAAAGCGCATCGGATCCCGATGCCTCCAGAGCAGATGAATGGACCTTTTTTCCCCGGCCCTTTACATATTTACCCAAAACGATCTTTACAACGATCGCCACCGATATGATAACAAGCGAAAGAACCGAATAGTCGGCCTTTTCGGGGTGGATGATCTTTTTAACCGATTCAACAAATGATGTTATACCGGCATAAAGAACGATCGCTGCCACAACCATGGCGCTCAGATACTCTACTCTGCCGTATCCGAAGGGATGCTTTTTATCGGGATGCTTCCCTGCAAGTTTGGTACCTACGATGGTAATAACGGAAGACAATGCATCCGACAGATTGTTGACCGCATCGAGTATAACTGCTATGGAATTGGCTAATATTCCGATAAATGCTTTAAATGCGGCAAGCAAAACATTTGCACATATACCTATGATGCTGGCTCGCACAATTATCTTATTTCGGTTTTCCTTAAGTTCGCTTTCGGTTTTTTCACGCTTATTATTTTGCGACATGCTGTCTCTCCTCTGTCCGGTTGTTTTATATTTTCTCCATGCTCATGCTCGCATTGCTGTACTTGGGATCACCCGTAACTTCACGTTCAAACCATGAAGCCGGTCTGTACATTTTTGCACTTTCCTCATCCGGGAATTCAACCTCGGCTATCACCCTTCCATCGAACATGTCTTCAAATACATCAAGCTCTATCTTTACTTCAAGTTCTTCGATCTTTCTCTTTAATTCTTTGTGATCTGCCAGGTAGTCAGTGGTATAAGCATCATCATTTAAAGGTATCAGATATCTTTTCTTTTTGATAACATTCCCCTCGGCCTTGGACGAAAGACGCTCATAGGATTCTTTATCAAGCGGCATGTTGTATTCAACCTGACCTATCTCACCCTCATTTTGAGAATGTGCTCCCTTATAGGTCATGTAATAGATATCATCCTCTCTTCTTACACGGATC
>CACZSE010000132.1 GCA_902783735.1 uncultured Lachnospiraceae bacterium | reverse complement strand
AGCCACTCTGCCAGTTCCTTAAAATATTTTTCCAAAGCAGGTCCCGCACCGTTCGGGAAACCGACATTTACAAAATCCCCATCTAAAAATGCCACTTCAAGAGCCTTGGAATCATCTCCCTCTACAGACACATCCCCCGGGGCCTCTCTGTATTTCTTAATGGTGCTTGAAACTGTATATCGCTCCAATATATCCGTTATATCATCAAGTCTCGACCTGTTAATGGGTTCATCGATGCAGGTGATGGTTCCGTCCGCTGACGGATACCAGCAGTTAAACAAAAGATTTCCTTCATCGGTAACATAGATCTCGAACCTGTAGCTTTCCAGTTCATTTTCAACATTACTTCTTAATACTATGGTCTTTATCGCATTCGGATCGACCTTGGTCTTCTTTTCTTCATCTTTTTCCGAATACGGATTGTATGCAGGTTCGGGAGTAGGCTCACCGACTTCTTCTTTCTTTCCCATATTATCCCAATCATGTGCATCTCTCTGGGAATAATTGAATATTGCTCCAAAGCCTATAAAAACGACTCCCAGAATGACAAGCATGATCATTAGCACTTTTTTTGTTTCTTCATCCATAACTGTCTTCCTCTATTTCCTTCCCGGTAATGATCTAAACATTTACAATATTCTTAATGCCGTCGCAGATCGTTCTGGCAACCTTGGGACGGTTCATGGTGTACAGATGTATTCCGTCGACTCCGTTTGTCAAAAGATCGATGATCTGACTCATGGCATAGGCCATGCCGGCATCAAACATCGCTTCTTTGTTGTCGCCGTATTTTTCTATGATCTTTGCAAATTTGGGCGGAAGAACGGCGCCGCAGGTTGTGACCATACGCTGTATCTGGGCAGCCTTTATGGCAGGCATGATGCCCGGTGTAATGGGAACTTCTATACCTGCGATCCTTGCATCCTCTTCAAATGCATAGAAATTATTGTTATCAAAAAACAACTGTGACAATAAGATCTCCGCTCCCGCTTCAACCTTTTTCTTAAGGTTTAACATCTCACAAACATGATTGGGACTCTGAGGATGATCCTCGGGATAACATGCTCCCGCTATGCAGAAATCTGTCTTCGGCTTAAGGTATGAGATAAGATCGGAAGCATAATTAAACACGCCTTTTGACGGAGCATTGGGATTCTCATCGCCTCTGAGTGCCAGAATGTTTTCTATGCCCGCTGCCTCAAGAGCCTTTATAAACTCATCTATCTCGTTTTGTGTATAAGCAAGACCCGTAAGATGTACTACAGGTTCGATCTTATAGACTTCCTTGATCTTTCTTGCAAGATCGATCGTTTTATTGTTATTCGAACTTCCTCCCGCGCCGAAAGTCACGCTTATAAAATCAGGCTTAAGTTCACTGAGTATATCCAACGTGGGTTCAATGTCTCTTAACTCTTCGTCCTTCTTAGGCGGAAAGATCTCAAAAGATAAAACACTCTTGCCCTTATTCTTATAAATCTCCGTAAGTTTCATAAAAAATCCTATCCATATAATAGTACAAAATATCATTTCCATTATAGTGTATATTGCACAAAAATGCTATAATTATTTTGAACAAATGACACTATCGGAGATAACTGTATGAAACGACTCGGATATTTGGATCTGACCAAAGGAATAGGGATTTTTCTGGTCGTCCTGGGGCATGCTACTTTTGTAAATGAAAAGGTGATAACATGGGTGTTTTCATTTCACATGCCGCTCTTTTTTATTGTTTCGGGAATCCTTCTCGCGAAAAAAGACTTTTCTCAGATAACGATGCGTGAATTCCTGTACGGGAAGCTCGAAACCATGATCGTACCGTATCTGTTTTTCAGCATAACCTATTCTTTGATAGATATACTGAGTGTCTATTTTAAACAGATATCCATGCGCGATCTTAAGATAAATCTAATATGCACCGGCACCTTCAGCGGAAGCGGACCTCTATGGTTTCTGACCACGTTATTTTTCTGCGAGATCCTTTTTGTATTTTTGGTTAAGCATCTGGGTGAGAAAAAAGCAATAGCAGCTTCAGTCCTGTTATCATGCATCGGCTTTGCTACAAACCGTTTTTTTGCTCCGGTATTTGAACTCTCAAAAGAAAATCTCAGAAGATATTTTCTGCTGAGCTTTCCTTTTGAGCTGATAAGATGCATGATATGTCTCATATTTATAGTTGTTCCGTTTATGCTTATTAAAGTGATCTCCCGCAGATATCCAAAAAATGAAGCCTTTTTAGACGATAGTCATAAGATCACCATAAAGAACAGATCGATCTGTTTGATATCAGGTGTTTTTCTTCTTGTGCTGACAGCTTATCTGGCCGGATTTAACAGCAATATCGATATCCACAACCTCGATTACGGAAATGTGGCACTGTTCTTACTCAATGCCGGTCTCGGATCCTTCGGCCTTATACTTATATGCAGATGCCTGCCATCAAATAAGCTCCTGACCCCGATCATATTCTGGGGAAAAAATTCGCTGACCATAATGGCAACACACTTAAATTTCTATATCCTTTTTTTAGGAAATGTGATCGCCTATAAGATCAATCCGTATATCAGGCATGCCAAAGAATATGTACTGCTGTTCAATATCCTTCTTATCACCATGCTGATCGAGACCATTCTGATCCTGCTTCTAAACCGTTTCCTGCCACGTGCGGTCGGAAAGCGCAAGAATCCCCAATAAAAGCTCATATATCCATACTTTTCTTGTTTGGGCTGTTGTTAACAAATCCTTTTTAACGCAATAAAAAACAGGTGGCAATTTGCCACCTGTTTTAAAATGTATATCTGTTTTAGATCGCTAAGAAGAACTTGATAAGGAAGATAGCGGAGATCACGTAAGTGAGCACCGAAACCTTCTTAGCTTCGCCCTTAAGAACACAGATAACAGTGTAAGATATAAGCGCAAGGCCGATACCATGGCCGATAGAACCCGAAATAGGCATTCCGATGAGCATTATTGCAACGGGAAGACCCTGTTCGATATCATCAAAATCTACCTTCTTTAAACCGCAGAGCATCAGATAACCGACATATATGAGCGCCGAGCTCGTAGCCGGTGCGGGAATGACTGCTGCGATGGGAGCAAGGAACATGCATGCAAGGAAAAGAACGCCTGTAACAAGAGCTGTCAGACCGGTACGACCGCCCGCCTCTACACCTGAAGCAGACTCAACGAAAGTAGTTACCGTTGAAGTACCTGTACATGAACCGACAACAGTACCGATAGCATCTGAAAGCAATGCTTCTCTCATGTTGGGCATATTGCCTTCCTTGTCGACCATGCCGGCCCTTGAAGCTGTTCCAACCAGAGTTCCGATAGTATCAAACATATCAATAATGCAGAATGTGATGACAAGTGTTATAACTGTAAACCATCCCACCTGGAAAAGTGCCTGGAAATTAAATTTGAACAAAGTAGTTGAAGCCATGTCAGCAAAAGGAGGCACAAAGCTTGCCGAAGCCAGAGACTCGAACGGATTTGTTCCGAAGCATACAAACTCACCTATCCAGTAAACGACAGAAGCGATGATCATACCGATAAGAACCGAGCCTTTAACATTTTTATGACTCAATGTAACTATCGCAAAAAGTCCTATAAGCATTGTCACAACCGTAAGGACCATAGGGCCGTAACCGCTTCCCATGTTTGTCTTGGCATAACTCGGTGTAAGAGCACCGAAGAAATCTCTCATTGCATAGAAAGGACCGCCTGTCTCGGAATATATGCCGGCATTTGAACCGACACCGATGTTAAGGAGCATGAGACCGATCGCAGGAGCGATACCAAGTCTGATACCAAGCGGAATACCATCTACTATCTTTTCACGGATATTGAGCACAGAAAGTATGATAAATACCACACCTTCGATCAGGACAACACATAAGGCTGCCTGGAATGACTCAACGTATCCCAATCCGGTAATACCCACAATATTAGCAACAACTACGGCAAAGAAACTGTTAAGTCCCATGCCCGGTGCCATGGCAAAAGGCTTGTTTGCAAGAAGAGCCATGCATATGCACCCGATCCCGGATGAAATGACCGTTGCAAGGAACACACCGTTCCAAAGTGAGCTTCCAACATCGAATCCCGTAAGAAGATTCGGATTCAGAGCAATGATATAAGCCATGGTCATGAAAGTTGTCAGACCTGCTATGATCTCTGTTTTTACGTTGGTATTGTTCTCACTCAGTTTGAATTTTTTCTCCATCACTTTCCCCTCCTTTGAAAAAATCAACTAAAGAAATTCTACCACACCGAGCATATGTATTCAATATGCACAAAAAGGCGTCGAAGCAAAAACTTCGACGCCAAAATATAAAAATCTTTATCTCTGTACTCTTCCGCTTCCGTCTCCGCCCACAAGATTTTCAACCTCGGAACGAGTGACATAATTGAAGTCTCCGGGGATCGTATGCTTAAGTGCGGAAGCCGCAACGCCGAACTCAAGAGCCTCTTTCATGTTCTTTTCATCCAATAATCCGCATATGACACCTGCCGCAAATGAATCTCCGCCTCCGACTCTGTCTACGATCGGTGTGATCGAATATGTCTTGGAATGATAGAATTCTCTTGTTTTACCATCCATGATGCAGGCCGACCAGCCGTTATTTGATGCTGAATACGACTGTCTGAGCGAACTGATGATATATTTAAATCCGAATGTGTCAGCCATGGCATTGAAAACTTCTTCATAACCGGCAAGATTCAATTCACCTTTTGTAACATCGGTAGCGGAAGCTTTAAATCCGAGAACCTTCTCTGCATCCTCTTCATTTCCGATGCATATATCAACATACTGCATGAGATCCGTCATGACCTTCTTTGCTTTTTCACTGCTCCAGAGTTTCTTACGGAAATTAAGATCCACCGAAACCGTCACTCCTGCCTTTTTAGCAGCTATAAGAGCTTCCTTTATGAGTACGGCAGCACTGTCGCTTATTGCCGGAGTTATGCCGGTAAAATGGAACCAGTCGGCGTCCGCAAAGATCTTATCGAAATCAAATTTATCCGGTGTAACGGTTGCTATAGAGCTTCCCGCTCTGTCATAGATCACGTTGCTGGCACGCATCGCCGAACCGGTCTCAAGAAAATATATTCCCAGTCTGTCACCGCATCTGGCGATATATTTTGTTCCTACATTGTATTTTCTTAAAGCCGCTACGGCACTCTCTCCTATAGCCTGATCGGGAACGGCAGTTACAAATTCCGTCTCATAGCCGAAATTGGAAAGAGAGACTGCTACATTTGCCTCGCCTCCGCCGTAGCAAACATCGAATTCATCGGCCTGTATGAATCTCTCATTATTCGGTGTGGATAATCTGAGCATTATCTCACCCATGGTAATAACTTTCTTACTCATAATCACTCTCTACTTTCTGATATTTTCAACGAGTTTAACAGCCTCGGCCGTCAGCTCGGTGATCTTTTTAAAATCTCCCGAATCTATAAGATCGGCTTTTACCATCCAGCTTCCACCGCATGCAACGATCTTGGAAAACGAAAGGTATTCTTCAAGATTTTTTGCATTGATACCGCCTGTAGGCATGAATTTCACACCTGTATAGGGAGCAGCCATGGCTTTTATCATGGCAACACCGCCTGCCTGTTGCGCAGGGAAAAACTTTAGCACTTCAAGGCCTCTCTTCACACCCTGAGCAACCTCCGACGGAGTAACGCATCCCGGAACAACCGGAATCTCTTTGCTCAAACAATAGTCGACTATCTCCGGATCAAAACCGGGACTTACTATAAACCTTGCACCTGCCGCAACGGCTCTGTCAACCTGATCGATGGTAAGTACGGTACCTGCTCCGACCATCATCTCGGGAAATTCCTTTGACATGATCTTTATGGACTCTTCGGCTGCGTCGGTCCTGAAGGTAACCTCCGCACATTTAAGTCCTCCGTTGCAAAGAGCTTCTGCAAGAGGCTTCGCATCCTCTGCCCTGTTGAGTACAACCACGGGAACAACCCCATAGCTGCACAATTCATCCAAAACCTTATTCATAATGATTCTCCATTTATCATATCTATATTGATT
>CACZSE010000131.1 GCA_902783735.1 uncultured Lachnospiraceae bacterium | reverse complement strand
GGCAACTCAATAAGCTCAACATATCTTAAGAACCTCATAGATGTTATCGGTGACAGAGATTTTTCTATCAATATGATCTCTAAGTCAGGTACTACGACAGAGCCTGCTATTGCTTTCAGGGTTCTTAAGGCAATGATGGAGAAAAAATACGGTAAAGAGGAAGCTGCAAAGAGGATCTATGCAACCACTGACAGAGCAAAGGGATCTCTTAAAGGACTTGCTACCGAAGAGGGTTATGAGACATTTGTTGTACCGGATGATATAGGCGGAAGATTCTCGGTACTTACCGCTGTAGGACTTCTTCCCATAGCTGTAAGCGGAGCCGATATAGACAAGCTCATGGAAGGTGCCGCAAGTGCAAGAGAGATGGCACTCAACAATGCTTTTGAAGATAATGATGCGCTCAAATATGCAGCACTCAGAAATATCCTTTACAGAAAAGGAAAGGCTATAGAAATACTTTGTAACTACGAGCCTGCAGTACATTACGTATCAGAGTGGTGGAAGCAGTTATACGGTGAGAGCGAAGGAAAGGATCAGAGAGGTATATTCCCTGCAAGCGTGGATCTTACAACAGATCTTCATTCAATGGGCCAGTTCATACAGGACGGTGCAAGAAATCTCTTTGAGACAGTAATAAATATTGAAAAGTCAAGGGAAGAGATCGTTATAGAAGAAGAGCCTGTGGATCTTGACGGACTCAATTACCTTACCGGAAAGACAGTTGATTTTGTAAACAAGTCAGCAATGAACGGTACCGTACTCGCACATACAGACGGACAGGTTCCCAACTGCATGATCAATGTACCTGAGATGAACGAATATTACCTCGGTCAGCTGTTCTACTTCTTTGAGTTTGCATGTGGTGTAAGCGGATATATACTCGGTGTAAATCCTTTCAATCAGCCGGGTGTTGAAAGCTACAAGAAAAACATGTTTGCTCTTTTGGGTAAGCCGGGTTACGAGGCACAGAGAGAAGAGCTTCTTAAGAGATTATAATATCTATATAAAGGAAATCAGCACCCTTTTCAGGGTGCTGAAGTTTTAATGTATAGAGACATCTAGCTCGGCAGAAGCTAGTTATCTGACTTGTGTTGAGTATGGATCATTCCTCCATGTAATCGCCGCCTACGATACTGAGTCCGGATCTTACGCCCGATTCGGTAAAATAAGGCATACCGTTTAACTCGTGAGCAGTGATGGTTATATGATTGGAAGAATCAAACCAGTTTTTGGATCTTAATCCGTATTTTTCGATACCGGCATTTTCCAAAGCAAGCTGCCAATACTTGTTATCGCCGGAAACTGCGGCGGAACTTACAGTATATTCACCGCCGGGAAAAGATCTATCTGACACTCATGAGGAATTGTGATCCTGTGTCTGTCGACATCGGCAGCGAATGTCTCTACCGTGTGACACAATGTTTCTATATTTTGTATATCGGCAGACATTCGGGATTTCTCCACAAATTTTATAAACTGAGGTGCAAGAACGCCTACTAATACAGCCATGATCGCAATAACGACTATTAATTCAACGAGTGAAAAACCGCTGTTTCTATAGGGTTTTTTCATTTCTTCATCCTCCTCTGAGTATATACTAGCACATATTATTAAAGATTACAAGAGAAATCTTAAAAAATATTAAGGTAAATTTAAGGTTATATTATGAAAATTGTTTATCTGGACAGAAACACTATCGGAACCGACGTAGACACATCAATATTTGCCAAGTACGGAGACTATGAGGAACATGATTCCTGCCCCGCGTGTGAAAGCAAAGAGTATATCCGTGACGCCGATGTTATCATATTTAACAAAACGGTCATGAATGAGGAATTACTTAAAAACGCTCCGGACGTTAAGCTGCTCTGCGTGACTGCCACGGGATATGACAATATAGATGTGGAATATTGTAAAAAGAGAAATATAGCGGTCTGCAATGTGAAGGGTTATTCAACACCTGCCGTAGTACAGCATACATTTGCGCTGGCTTTGTATGTTCTTGAAAAAATAAGCTATTACGACGGTTACGTAAAATCGGGGGCCTACAGTAAGGCGTCGGGATTCTCAAACTTTGATGAGAGATATTTTGAACTTGAAGGCAAGGTATGGGGCATAATCGGAATGGGAAATATCGGAAGAGGAGTAGCAGGTGTGGCGGAAGCCTTCGGTTGCAGGGTCATATATTATTCTCCTTCCGGTGTCGACAGAAGTGAGAGATACGAAAGAGTCGATCTTGAAACACTTTTGAGATCTTCCGATGTGGTATCGATACATTGTCCTTTGACCGAAAAGACAAGGGGGCTCATGAATAAAGATGCCTTTAAGATGATGAAAAAGTCTGCTATACTGATAAATGTGGCTCGCGGTCCCATAGTCGATGAGCAGGCTCTTTATGATGCTCTTACAACGGATATGATAGCCGGGGCCGGTCTCGATGTCCTGACTAAGGAACCGATGAGTATGGACAATCCCTTAGGAAATATAAAAGACAGTAAAAAGCTCATCATAACACCCCACATGGCCTGGGCCAGCGTGGAGGCCAGAAACAGATGCGCCCAAGAGATATGTAAGAATATAGAAAGCTTTTTATCGGGCGGTGAAAGAAACCGTGTGGATCTGATGTAAGATACAATTAAAATATCGTTTAGGAGGAGAATGACCATGGAAAGTATCATAAGAGATATAAATCTGGCCGAGTCCGGAGAAAGAAAGATCGAGTGGGTCAAAAGAAACTGTGACCTGTTAAGAACTCTTGAAAAGGAATTCAGTGAGACCAAACCCTTTACGGGTAAGAAGATCGCTCTTTCGGTGCATTTGGAGGCAAAGACGGCTTATTTATGCAAGGTTCTTGCGGCAGGCGGAGCGCAAATGTATGTTACGGGGTCAAATCCTCTTTCCACACAGGACGATGTTGCTGCGGCACTTGTCAAAGCGGGACTGAACGTTTTTGCCTGGTACAATGCGACCGAAGAAGAATACAATTCACACATAAGAAAGGTGTTGGAGATCGGTCCCAATATCATCATCGACGACGGAGGCGATCTGGTCCACATGATGCATACCGAATTCACCGATCTCATTCCCAATGTTATAGGCGGATGCGAAGAGACGACAACAGGTATCATAAGACTTGAAGCGATGAACAGAAAGGGTGAACTTAGATTCCCCATGGTAAGAGTAAACAATGCCGATTGCAAGCATCTTTTTGATAACCGATATGGAACCGGTCAGTCTGTATGGGACGGTATCAACAGAACGACAAATCTGATCGTGGCCGGAAAAAATGTAGTGGTTGCCGGCTATGGATGGTGCGGAAAAGGTGTTGCGATGAGAGCCAAGGGACTTGGCGCAAAGGTCATTGTTACTGAAGTAAATCCCATAAAGGCGATCGAAGCTGTCATGGACGGATTTGAAGTCATGCCGATGAATGATGCAGCAAAGATAGGCGATTTCTTTGTTACGGTCACGGGATGCGATAAGGTTATAGATAAAGAAGATTTCGCTGTCATGAAGGATGGCGCTATACTTACCAATGCAGGACATTTCGACTGTGAAGTGGACATGGCGGGACTCAGACAAATGGCTGTTGAGACAAAGCAGATGAGAAACAACATCATGGGCTACAAGCTCCCTACGGGTCAGTGGTTATGCGTTATCGCCGAAGGACGACTTGTTAACCTGGCAGCAGGTGACGGACATCCGGCCGAGATCATGGATATGAGCTTTGCCATTCAGGCTCTTTCAGCAAAATATCTTGTTGAACATCAGGGAAAGATGGAAAGCATGCTTGTGGATGTACCTGCAGACGTAGATTTTGATGTGGCATCAAGGAAACTTGCATTCCTCGGAAAGAAGATAGATACACTTACAGAAGAGCAGAAAGCGTATCTGAACGCATCATTATAAGAAAAGGCAGATAAAAAAGCGCATTCCAAAAGGAGTGCGCTTAAATAATTCTATATGGGATGAGCTTATTCGGCGATCAGTCTTCGTCATCGCCCTTGGTGCCTATAAAACTGGCAACAGACGAAACAACACTTGAAACTACGCTTATAACAACGGCGAAGATTATGATAAGAAGACCTCCGCCCAATATTAAAAATGAACCTGCCATAGTATATACCTCTTTTCTTTAAACAGTATGCCATGGAAATCATTAAAAATCAATAACAATTAATAAGAGTGAATTAAGATGAGTGAAAACAAGCCAAGAAACATAAAAGCCGATGTCATAAGAGGCTTCGCCATAATAACGGTCATACTGGGTCATTGCATACAGAACGGAAACGGCTGGGATTATTTTATCAATTCAAGATATTGGAGCAATAAGGTCTATCAGTTTGTCTACAGCTTCCACATGCCGTTGTTTATGCTTCTGGCCGGCTGGTATGCATATTACAGCTTAAGAAAACTGGAAGATGACAGAAAAAAGCAGTTTAAATTTCTGGGACGAAGAGCATTTACCTACGTTTTTCCCATTTTCTTCTGGACCGTATTTGAATTTGTCAGAGGCTTCATAATGAATTCTAAAAACGGCTCAGAGTTTGTCTTTTTTGATTTTCTGGTAAGCTTTATAAGTTATTTTTTAACCAATCTGTGGTTTTTATGGGCAATACTCATATGCCTTGTGATCGTATTTGTGATGCATTTTTATCTGGAGGACAATGTTGCGTTATATGTTCTGGGATTTCTGGTTTTATGGTT
>CACZSE010000130.1 GCA_902783735.1 uncultured Lachnospiraceae bacterium | reverse complement strand
TGCACAGTATTTAGGTGACTGTACATCTTTGAAGGGGCGATTTAATTGATTTTGTACATGGATAGGAATTATAATGTTTCTGATCCTTTATGAAGGTGAGGGAAAGATATGACGTTTTCGGATGATTTTAAGATCGGATCGATGCAGGAGCTGATCGATCTTATAGAAGATGTGGGATTTGTCCCGTTCTTTATCAATGAGATAGAAGGGTTTTCCATAGAAGAGCATGTAGCAAAAGGGTGTTGGTACAATGACGGAGACAATGGCTTCTGGCCTGCATGGGAATGGAAAGGCCCGATCATAAAAAAGACGAAATGTGCCTATGGGAAATTTCTCAGAAACAAAGCTATGTACATAAGTCCCAAATGGTTCCCCGACTTTGCCAATTTCAGAAGAGACGGATATGACTTTGATGCGAGATACGATGACGGGCTTGCGTCATTCTATGATAAAGAACTTTTTGAACTTCTGGATAAACACGCACCGGTCATGTCGAAAGAATTAAAGCAGATCGGCGATTACGGGAAGAACGGCAAAAAAGGTTTTGATACCATGATAACCAGACTTCAAAAGCAGTGTTATGTTATAACGAGTGACTTCAGATATCAGACGGACAAGTTTGGCAATGCATACGGCTGGGGAGTCGCCGAGTATTCAACCCCGGAAAAGTTTATGGGAAAAAAGTTTATCGATGCGGTATATAAGCGCTCACCCGAAGAGTCCTACGCAAGAGTATTAAAACAGCTAAAGAAGATATTGCCGCAAGCTGATGAAACACAGATTAAAAAGATACTGAGGTAATGATCGGCCATGAAGAAGGAAGAAAAGACAAATGTAATGCGTGTTCTTGAAGGCAAAAAGATTGCCTTTGAAAGTCATGCATATGAACCGGATCCGACTATGAGCGGTGAAGAGATAGCTGCCATTTTAAAAGAGGATGCGAAAAAAGTGTTTAAGACTCTTGTAACACAGGGGAAAAGCGGAGCATACTATGTGTTTGTTGTCCCGGTAAAGGAGGAACTTGACTTAAAAAAAGCTGCAAAGGCATCGGGTGAAAAAGCGATCAGCATGATAAAACAGAAGGATCTTTTGCCTCTTACGGGCTATGTTCATGGTGGTTGCTCCCCCATAGGCATGAAGAAACAGTTTCCGACCTTTATTCATGAGACTGCGATGGAAAATGAAAAGATATTTGTAAGCGCCGGTAAGGTGGGATTTCAGATCGAACTGAATCCGAATGATCTTATTTCGGTGACAGGATGCAGACCGGCAGATCTGGTATAAAATACGACAAACCAAAAAAGTTAAGGTCTTACCATTTTATATCGATCTTCAGATATTTGATCATGGCTGTGTAAATATACAAAAAAGACTTGAACAGATGCAATCTATATACATTTCTGACGATCCACAGCTTCAGGTTGGTGCCCTTGTTTTTCAGAACATAAGAGAGATTCATATACTTGTTTTTTCGCCACAACGGGAAATTATCATCCAGAAAAGTCGTATTGGTTTTGAGAAGATCGTCAAATCCTTTATCGGCCTTTCCATAGATCCTATACATGAGAGATATTCCGAGATGTTCAAAAGCCAGTGCATCAATGTATTGGAGCATCTTGGGTTCCTTGTTTTCGAAAACCGTTCTCAGTTCTTTCATCGATGCATAGACAGGCGGTATCAGTTCCTTGCTTATCGAATTTATGATAGAATCACTTCTCATACGATAGCTTATCAGTATATCGGGTATAAATGTAATGGTCTGCGCATTGATATATATCAGCTGGGCAAACACCATGTCATCAAGAGCCGGAGGGATATGTTCAATGACAGGCATATTCTTTAGCAGACTGCTTTTAAAGATCTTATTCCAGGGCGCAGTATTTATTTCAAGCATTTTTCCATAGTTATCCCTGATATCGGAAGCTGAGTATCCAAACCGTGTCATCTCACGGCTGTAGACCCGACCATTTTCATCGACCCTTTCATATCCGCAGCAGGCTATATCGGCACCGTTTTTTTGTACCGCTTCATATAATTTCGATGCAAAGCCTGCCATGACCCGGTCATCGGGATCGGCAAATCCGATATATTCTCCTTTGGCAGCAGCTATACCATCCATTCTGGCCTTCCAGACACCTTCATTTTCTTTATCGATCAGAACTATCCTGTCGCCGTATCTTTCCTTATATGAACGCAGTATGGGCAGGCTTTCGTCGGGAGAACCGTCATTTATGCATATCAGTTCCATTCCGTCAAGAGTCTGCGCCAGCAGAGCATCAAGACATCCCGAAAGATATTTATCCACTTTATAACACGGTATTATGATACTGAGTTTTATCTGATGCATGTTTATTAAATGTTGCTCCTTTAAACGGTGGTTGATATATCTTCGGTTTTTTCTGTGTCGGTTTTTAAACTGTAAGCCACATGTATCTCTTGTTTGTCTTTGGGCGGTATCTGCATATAATCACCATAAAGATATTTCAGATAATGATCATAATTTTTAAGGATCCTGACTTTGTGACCGCAGAAATCTGCTTCAAGAGTCTGCTCAAGGTCATGATCCGGAAAGAATTCTCTTATGGTTCCGGAGGGAATACCTCGAAGCGTTGTCTTACCGTTATATCTTCCCGCATGATCACAGATCCTGAGATATAGATCCATACCACCGAGGTGAGAAAAAATACAACCCAAAGATCTTCTGAAATCATAAAAATCTTTAAGCTGCGGGTCAGAGAGCCTGCGTTCCATTATGATCGGAGAAGGATACATATAGTCAAGACAAAGAGCGGAGGCGTAATACGCAATATTATATATTATATATCTCAACTTTCTTATAAGCCTGTTTTCCGGTACCTTTTCCAGGATAAATATATCTATCCCGATCATGTTGTATTTGGGATTGCCCATATAATTGATCGACATATATTCGGTATTCGTTTTGTACAGCTTCGGGATCTTGAAATAGTATCCTTCTGATTCAAAAGGTCTTGCCAGAAGAAGATCCTTCAGGTTTCCACATAGCTGTTCATTATCGAGGACCTTTACAAATCTTTCGTAATCTTCGCGTTTCATCATGATATCTATATCATCATCCCACGGGATAAAACCGCCGTGACGTACGGTTCCGAGGAGACTTCCGCCCCACATCATATATCCGATATTGTTATCATCACACAGCTTTTTAAATGTGAGAAACAGATCAAGAAGGCTGTTTTGAAGTTTGACTATGTCATTGTCACTCAGTCTGTATTCATCAAACCCGGCAGAATATATGCCTTTCCCCGGTTTAAAGAGATTACTGCAGCGTAGAAACAGCTTTGTCAATCCGTAGAGTGAAACAAGATAGACAATTGCTCCTGTGATCACGCATAATGGAAGTCTGAATCTTAAATCTGTGACATTTAAACGGACGCACAACATAGCTGCTGTCATCACAAGTGAGGCAGGCACGCATTTACTGATATCATAGGAGATACGTACATATTTACGCGACAATATCATTTGCACGAGACACACTATCCAGCCTGTTATTAGTGAAGCTATGGCTGCTCCGACATGAGCCATGGTCCGTATCAGAAAGATATTGAGAATGATATTTGCCAAAGCACCGCAGATATTAGAGATGGTGGTTATGCTCTTTTTATCTATGGTGACAAGTACCTGCATACCGATAAATGTGCTCAGAGCAGCGGATATAACAGTAAATGACAGGATCACGGTTGACATGACTGATGGCATAAAACCGGTACCGAAGAATAATACTGTAGCATCGTCCGCCACAAGGGCAAATCCTGTGGCGACAGGCAGTGATACCGAAAACACTACACGTATGCCTTTGTTTACAAGCTTGATAAAGTCTTCCTTCAGACCGTTATGATACAGATTGCTCATCTTTGGCAAAAATACGGCGGATACAGCAAGAGTCAGAGCTCTTATCGCCGATATCGAACGGACCGACAAGTTATAGTTTCCGACCGTATTTGCATCACACATTATATCAAGCATTGTAGTATCCGCCAGCATATATATCTCGACTGCAATACCGGAGCCTAAAAGTATCATGATGTTTCGTATGTGCTTTTTCAGTGCAGGTCTTTGTGCCGGAAAGGTTACCTTTTTTATTATCCTGAACAGACTCAGAAGATAGTTGCCGGATATCGAAAATACGCTGATGGCGGCATATATTCTGAAATCACCGGCATCCCGTACCAGCAGTATGACAGCACTCAGGGTAATGAGCTTTACTATAAGGCCTCTTAAAGCGATGTAACCATATTCTTCCAGACCCTGGAAGAACCAGTCAAAATTGAGTATACCGAGGAAGATATCAAGACCGGTGATCAGATATAACAATGCCTGAACTCTGAAATGGGGAACGAAAAACACAATAGCAGTGTATATAAAAGTACCGGCGAGACACATGCATCCGTTTATGGAAAACAATTCCCAAAACAGTATTGACGATTCCTTTGACCCGGCCTTGTACTGCGCAGTCATCTTGATACCGTATGCCGATATTCCGTAGGAAATAATGAGAACAAAATATCTGGCATTGTTCTGTGCTGCGGCGACAAGCCCAAGATTATCGGCCATAAGTATTCGTGCCACATACATATAAATGATAAATGGGAAAACACTGTTTAGCAGACTGTATAAAACACTGTATATTGAATTTTTGGTAAGTGATCCGTTTTTCATATTATTTCAGATTATAGACCTGAACCGAGTTTGAAAGTTCGGACTGTGTCTCATAATGTTTGAGACCTGCTCCGTGACAGTAGAAGAGCCTGCCGAATACGGAGTCTGCCATTGGAGTGGTAACAAGAGACAGATTTACGTTTCCTTCTGTCAGATCCATTATTATGCAAAAGGTATTTTCTTTTTCGGATATGTCATGCATGACATATTCTTCTATCTGATCTTGTGAGACTAGGATCAGCTTTTCAACCGGGTAAGGCTGGTCACCGCTCTTACCCGACACGGCGGTACTTGCTTCGAGGCCTTCGTTGGTGTGCTTTATGATGATATCAAGACCATAATCTGTTTTATAAACATTGTTTATTCCGGTAGGAGGAGCAACAGCTATTCTGTTGATGATACCTGCATAGTTGTCCTTGTTAAGTGTATCATTTTCACCTGATGAACTGAATTCGGCAAACCACCCCGCTATCTGTATCATATCCGGAGTGATGATACACTGCATGGGAGGAAGTGTATCGGGAAACAGCAGATCGACAAGACGTATCACAGAATCGTGGTCAATACCTTTTTGCGACAGCATTTCGCGGGCATCTTCCTTTTCCGTCATGAGAAGCTCATCCATGAATACAAGTGTTTCTTCGCTTTCACCAAAGGAGGCAAGCATCTGCTCACAGGCTTCATCACCGCTTGCTGAAAGCATCCTGAAGATATTTGAACTGAATCGCTCATCGGCGGCAGACAGTGCCTTTGCCACCCAGTAACTTCTGATACCGCTCTGGCTTCCTCCGTCAAACAATGTTCTTCTTTGAGCCTTTTCTTCAAAAAAGTATCCGTAATCCCACCAGCTTATAAGTATGGTATCCGGAGGAGTGTTTTCTCTGATAGTGATCATGGCATCACCCATATCTGCATAAACTGACGGCTGTGAATCCGCATATGATCTGTATGATCCGTACAGAGTGGGAAAGGTCATAAATGCAATGAGAGCGATCTTGTAAAAACCGCGATCCATCATCTTGCCCTTATCCATGAGAGCACAAATCTCACCTGTCAGATTTCCGCTCAGGATCGCAACAGGCAGGGCAAAGAGCATGATGAAACGCCAGCCCCTGAAAGCCAGCACGATGGTAACGATAAACCAAAGAACAAGAAGTATGTGTTCCGGAAATATATCCTTTTTAACGATCTTTCTGATCGTGAGTATGAGCATGACAAGAGCTGCTATGAACGGTACAGATCCGCCTATTGCATTTATTATGCCTATATTTGAACCTGACAGCACCTTCATCTGGAACAGACCGGTCATGCCGCCGGCTATGAGAGAAGGCTTTCGCATCTCGGATATGGAAACAAATATGTCGGGAAACAGCTTGCCGCCCTTTGCATATATTCTTGTGAACAGAGAAAAAATACTCTTAAAAACTCCGGGTTCTGCTATGAACAGCAAAAAGATGAGTACTATGGAAGATATTGCATAAAAAGCAGAGCTTTTGGGAGCATCCTTTTTGAAAGTGACGGCCGCATATAAGAAAAGAGTTCCGGCCAGCAAAAAAACGAACATGTAATATATATACCAGCTGTTGTAGAGAGCCACGGCGCTGATAAGAAGACAGACTCCGAAAAAAATGATCGATTTACGATCCTTTTTTGAAATACTCTTAACGGTCTTGCATCCAAAATAAAGAAAAAAGCATGAGACCCAGGTGATCACACCGTCGGTGTCGTAAAATCCCGGAACGGTATGGATAAGATAACCGTAATTGAGTGTAGATATTATGGCAGCAACGCAGGCCCCGTAGATATTGCTCATTTCATAAGCAAGCAAAAAGACCGGGATGACAACAAGTGAAGAAATGAACACATTCAGCCAGTATACGATCTGTTCGAGACTTACCTGCGCAAAACAGGAAGCAAACTTGAAGACCCCGATGGCGATATATGCCATAAGCGGCCGGTAGCCGTCGACGCTCCTTCCTTCAGGTGCATAGCTTAAGCTGTCCCAATATGAACCATCCACCACACTATCTCCCGGATGACCGTTATTGAGTATATCCGAAGTCATGCGAAGATGATAATACGAATCCATCTCTGTCAGGTAAGGAATGCCGGTTTCGGAGTCAATATATCTGCCATCACCAAGGTTTTGCACATTACGATATACGGGAAGGCGTAAAAGTACCGATGATGCGATGATGATCAGCATCAAAACAGGTATTAATATACGGTTTTTATCGTTTGTTTTTTTCATGCCTTGATTTTATCAGATGGTCGAAGACGGTTCAACATGATCATGGCAGAAAAGAGTTGTAAGTTGCCCTGTTTGTAAATTATAATATATAAGGATAATTGTATCCATCGGAGAGCATTAAGGGGAAAAATATGTTCAGGAGAAAAACACTAAAAAGACTTACAAGATTTGGTCTATGTTTTTATATAATGATGTATTACATGTCATTTACCGTTTGTGCGGCAGAGTATCCCATATCGGACATGATGGCTGCTGCGGCTGTGTCCGGATTTGACATATACGACGGGCAAAAAATGAGTACAAACGATGGAACGGATGTTATTGTACCGCCGGAAGTTGGTGGAAGTATATCGGATGAGAACGTATCGGACGTATCGGATGGTGACGTACCGGATCCGTCTGATGAGAGTAATGCAAGCGTGTCGGACAATTCCGTATCGGATCCGTCTGATGAGAGTGATGCAAGCGTGTCGGACAATGCTGTAACAGATTCACCTGATGGAGCAGATTCTGAAAAAACAATACACATTGAAGCAGGTACTTCCTATAATGCAGGAAGTACTGCAGGTGCTGTCTCTGCCAATGGGGATATAGAGCTGTCTTTTAACGGGGATACGACATCGGAGCTGATGCAGGCTATAAGA
>CACZSE010000129.1 GCA_902783735.1 uncultured Lachnospiraceae bacterium | reverse complement strand
TCCTGTACGATGGCTCTTGCCTCGGGCACCTTCTCCTCGCCGCCAAGAACAACAAGTGAGATTGCTTCAGCGATCTTATCCATATCCTCTGTGTTCATGCCTCGAGAGGTAACAGCAGGTGTTCCGAGTCTGATACCTGAAGTTACAAATGCCTTCTGGGGATCATTGGGAACAGTATTCTTGTTGGCTGTGATATGAGCCTGATCAAGAAGCTTTTCTATAGCCTTGCCGGTAAGTCCCTGAGGACGAAGGTCAAGAAGCATGAGATGGTTGTCAGTTCCGCCTGAAACGATACTTAAACCTCTCTTCATCAGACCGTTTGCCAGTGCCTGTGCATTGTCTATGATATTCTTTCCATATTCTTTGAACTCGGGAGAAAGCGCTTCCTTGAAGCAAACAGCCTTCGCTGCTATAACATGCATAAGAGGGCCGCCCTGGATACCGGGGAATATAGCCTTATTGAAGTTATACTTGTCAGCGGCTTCCTGATTGCACATGATCATGCCGCCACGGGGACCGCGAAGTGTCTTATGAGTTGTTGTAGTAACAACATCAGCATAAGGGAACGGACTCTCATGGTATCCTGAAGCAACAAGGCCCGCAATATGAGCTATGTCTACCATCATGACAGCGCCTACTTCATCACAGATCTCTCTGAATTTCTTAAAATCTATCTTACGTGCATAAGCCGAAGCACCGCTTACGATCATCTTGGGTCTGCATTCAAGTGCGATACGTCTTACTTCTTCATAATCGATGAAACCGTCATCGTTTACTCCGTAAGGTACACAATTAAAATACTTACCTGACATATTTACCGGTGAACCGTGTGAAAGATGTCCGCCGTGGTCAAGGTTCATACCCATAAATGTATCACCGGGCTCCATAACCGCGAAGAAAACAGCCATGTTTGCCTGTGCTCCCGAATGAGGCTGTACATTTACATAGTCACATCCAAAAAGCTTCTTTGCTCTTTCTCTTGCAAGATCCTCAACTACATCAACGCAATCACATCCGCCGTAGTATCTCTTGCCCGGATATCCTTCTGCGTACTTGTTGGTCAAAGGGCTTCCCATAGCAGCCATAACCGCCTTGCTAACCCAGTTTTCAGAAGCTATAAGCTCTATGTGACTGTTCTGTCTTGCCTGTTCGTCCACTATAGCCTGAGCTATCTCGGGATCAACGGCTCTAACCTCATCTAAAGAATACATATCTCTCCGCCTTTCTATGCATCTGTTCCTGTTTAATGGTGCATCGCGCCTATTATAACACAGGAAATGCGTTGTGAAAATACGCTAAAACCTATTTACGCAAAAATTTTTATCTGATATCATAATTTAAGATTATGAATTGAAGGGATTATGATATGTACCATATAATCGTCAATCCTAATGCCCGCTCGGGCAGAGGCAAAAAAAACTGGGAAACGATACGCCACATTTTGGATGATCAGAATGTTGAATATGATGTCCATTTCTCCGAGAAACGCGGTGATACCGTACAATATACAAGGGAACTCTATGAAAGGTATTCTCCGTTAAACCTTATTGTTTTGGGCGGTGACGGAACCCTCAACGAAGTAGTTCAGGGAATATCTTCATTTGAGAACGTCACAATATCTACGATACCCATCGGATCGAGCAACGATCTGGCTCTGGCACTCGGTATTTCATTTAATCCCGAAGAAGCCATCCTTCACCTGTTAAATAAACCGACTGTTCTTTATATGGACCTGGGAACGGTTCATTACGAAAACAGTCTTACAAGAGAAGGCAGTATGGTCATCCCCGACAGACGTTTTCTTGTAAGTACCGGTGTCGGATATGATGCTGCGGTCTGCCAGGAGGCTCTTGCTTCAGGCATCAAAAATCTTCTTAACAGACTGCGACTCGGAAAGCTTTCCTATCTTTTGATATGTCTCAAGCAACTTCTGGCATTCAAATATTCGGAATGTGAACTCACATTTGAGGACAGAGACGAAACGATAAAGATCGATAAACTCATTTTCATGGGTGGCATGAATAACAAATACGAAGGCGGGGGATTCATGTTCGCGCCTGAAGCCAGCAATCATGACGGTCTTTTGGATCTGTGTGTAGTGTCAGATCTGTCCAAGACCGCTATATTAAGACTTCTTCCGACTGCACTTCACGGAGAGCATCTCGGACATGACGGAATAAATCTTTACAGAACAAACAGCTATACGGTAAGGACCTCATCTCCCGTATGGGTTCATACCGACGGAGAGGTGGATACCAAAGCAGATGTGATCTCTGTATCCTGTGAAAAAGAATTGATCAAGATAGTATATTAAATGACGCGCCTTTATCTGAGGCGCGTCGTTTCAAATCTTCTTCTTGTATCAACACAGGTCTTTAACTGCCGATACATATCCTGCACATCGGAATCATCGATAGCCACGTCAAGAGACATCGCCATGATCTGTATCTGATCCTTTGTGATCTTATGAGCCATTGAACTCAGTATATCAAACTTTTCTTCAAAATCTTCACTTTCAAGAAAACTTAAGACCATGGGATCTATGTCCGGTTCCTGCATGGGTTTTTGTTCTTCAAAACGATATTCCTGTTTACTGTCGGGATATTTTATCTTATCGACCTTAGAACAAAAGGACTCGAGAGGTCGGACATATATGAGATTATCTCCGTATAAAGCCTGATATACAACCATCTTCTCTTCCGTTTCCGAATGTATCGCTATGGCCTTTACCTCATACAGATTTCCTTTAAAATGTTTATAAATGCTTCCTATCTTCGGTTCCATATAATTCCTTTCTTTTACGGATCTTTCTATACTCCGCTGTGTTCGATTATGAGTAATTCCACACTCAGTTCGGGATTCATGCCTTTTATCTTTACAGCCTCATCGGCCGCGGCACAGTCTCTTAATGCCTTCCTTAACCGGGAATATGTGAAATTCTTAAGCTGCTTTTCATATTTTGCCTCCACAAAGGGCGGTATTCCTACAGCCTTTGCTATATGTGAGGATGAATGGCCGTCGTCTTTTAATTCGTATACCTGAAGCATCATGTTAAACTGCCTGGTAATGAGAGCCAATATGCCAAAAGGTGTTTCCTTATGTACCAGCAGATCGTGGTACATATCCAGAGCTTTGCTTTGTTTTTTTTCTGCCATGGCCGCTATCATGTCAAATACTTTGGATGAAGTACTTACGGTTATTATCCTGTCCACATCATCCGCAGTGATCGTATCTTTATTCATAACATATGAAAAC
Source organism: uncultured Lachnospiraceae bacterium (assembly GCA_902783735.1). Taxonomy (GTDB): domain Bacteria; phylum Bacillota; class Clostridia; order Lachnospirales; family Lachnospiraceae; genus Colinaster. Next base: position 12,948 of record CACZSE010000129.1, on the reverse strand, counting down.
AGTTTCTCAAGCTCATTGTTTATTGTCATCATGTCATCGCCGGTTTTCTCAAGAAAATTCTCAAGCGCCCTTGCATCAATGTTTTTCTTTTCTTTTCTGACACGTCCCAATATCCACTTTTTTAATGTTTCTTCACTTTGTCTTGTAAACTCTACCGCACGTCCGTTTGAACCCGCGGCTTTAAAAAGTCTGCTTCTTTTATCTACCGCAGACTCATTTAGAATAATGACCGTATCGGGCGAGCTATCACCAAGATAGTCCGCCAGCTTTTCGCCACCGCTCTTGCAAAACCCGCTGTCTTCTATAAGAATGAGTCTTTTGTCCGCAAAAAAAGGCATTGTCTCCGCCTGATCTATAACACGGTCAATATCGATATCCTTTCCCTCATAGCGGTTAAAGTTCATGGTATCGCCATCGGGACAGAGGGCTTTTACAAGCTTATCCTTATACTGCTTGCGCAGATAATCCTCATCGCCGTATAGCAGATAGCAGCGCTTAAATGATCTGTTTTCTATATCCTGAGTAATCTGTTGCATCATGGCTCCTTTTGTCTACTCATTCTATCATACCGTGACACGCCTCTCAAGATGAGATGATTTATCACTGGACTTAATCCGAAAAAATAGTTACAATGTATAAGCTGATCTTATATAGCAAAGGAAACAACCATGACAGTTCCAATGGAATATGATAATAAAATAGCCTTTTCAAAAGGATTAAGACACGGGATCCCCATTGCGCTCGGATATTTTGCGGTAGCATTTACTTTGGGTATCGTTGCCAGGAAAGCCGGAGTCACAGCTTTACAGTCATTAATAGTATCTGCCACGAACAGTGCTTCGGCCGGAGAATATGTAGGCTTTACTCTGATAGGAAAGAATGCGGCCTACTTAGAACTGGCAGTCATGACTCTTGTTGCAAATGCACGATATATTTTGCTCAGCTGTGCTCTTTCTCAAAAGTTTTCCGATAAGATGTCCATGATCCACAGATTCCTGATAGGTTTCTTTGTAACAGATGAGATATTCGGAATAAGCGTCGCTTTTCCCGGAAAGCTCAATCCTTTTTATACATACGGTGCTGTGGCTGTATCGATCCCCGCCTGGAGTATAGGCACTTATATAGGAGTTGTTATGGGTAATATCCTCCCGCAAAGAGCAGTCAGTGCATTGGGTGTAGGATTATATGGTATGTTCTTAGCGATCATAATACCACCCTCCAAAAAGAACAAACTGATCGCATCACTGGTCATAACGGCAATGCTCTTCAGTTATATCTCTTCAAGACTTCCGTTACTTGCTGCCATATCCGACGGAACCAGGATAATAATCATTACGGTTTTGATCTCGGCGACTGCAGCCATTCTCTTCCCTGTGAAGAATGAAAATAAGGAGGATGTATGACGCATAATATATATATATACATGTTGATAATGGCCGGCGTGACCTATACCATCAGAGTATTGCCTCTTACACTTATCCGTAAAGAGATCACCAATACATTCATAAAATCCTTTTTGTATTATGTTCCGTATGTCACTTTGGCAGCCATGACATTTCCCGCCATGATGGATGCTACCGATTCACCGGTGGCAGGTTCTGTGGCCTTCATCTTTGCCGTTATACTTGCATGGAAAGGGGCAAGCCTTTTTGCCGTAGCCGCCTCGGCCTGCATTATGGTATTTCTGATCGAATTATTGCCCTTTATCAGTATATAAAAAATGTGTTTCACATCCGTGAAACACATTTTTTATTCTTCTTTATTCGATAACTCTTATCCAGCCTTCGGGAGCTTCTATTCTTCCCATCTGAATTCCGGTAAGTGTATCATATAACTTCTTGGTAACAGGTCCCATCTCATTCATGCCGGCAGGCAGGCAGATCTCTTTACCGTGATCTACGATCTTTCCTACAGGTGAGATAACTGCTGCTGTTCCGCAAAGTCCGCACTCTGCCATATCCTTCAATTCATCAAAGTAAACTTCTCTTTCTTCAGCTTCAAGTCCGAGATATTCCTTTGCGACATACATAAGAGATCTTCTTGTTATAGAAGGAAGTATGCTGTTTGATTTGGGAGTTACTACCTTTCCGTCTTTTGTAACAAACAGGAAGTTTGCTCCGCCTGTCTCCTCAACCTTGGTGCGGGTCTTCGGATCAAGATACATATTCTCATCATAACCTTCTTCATGTGCTGTTACTATAGCATGAAGACTCATTGCATAATTGAGGCCTGCTTTTATGCATCCGGTTCCGTTCGGAGCTGCTCTGTCGAAATCGGAAACCTTGATGGTAAGGGGCTTTGCGCCACCCTTAAAATACGGTCCTACCGGTGTTGTAAATGTTCTGAACTGATAATCATTTGCAGGTTTTACACCTATGACCGGATTGATACCGAACATATAAGGTCTAATGTACAATGTTGCCCCCGATCCGTAAGGAGGAACCCACGCATCGTTGGCTTTAACAACCTTGTCTATCGCATCTAAGAATCTTTCTTTCGGGAAAACAGGCATTTCAAGACGTGCTGCCGAATCCATCATTCTTTCTGCATTCAGATCGGGTCTGAATGTAACGATCTTTCCGTCTTCGGTAGTATATGCCTTAAGTCCTTCAAATATTGTCTGAGCATACTGCAAAACACCTGCACATTCACTCATTGTGATCTGATCATCCTGTGTCAATGATCCCTCGTCCCAAGCTCCGTTTGTGAAGTTTGAAACATAACGATAATCTGTTTTCAAGTAACCAAAGCCCAAGCCGGCCCAATCAAGATTCTTTTTTTCCATAACTGTTTCCTTCTTTCGTGATGTTCATAAATCAATCTACTACATTCTAAACCTTTATTTTCCTATTGTAAAGTGCGATACATTGTACAATCTCAATGAAATGATACAATTGTTTGAAAATTCTTGAGAAATTTATTAATTGGGTGTAAAATTTTATCAGGAATGCACTTTATACTATTACTATTTATACAGTCATTGAAGTAGAAGTTAATGGAGGCGCTATGCTGGTAACACTTATTCCTCTTTTTGACGAGAGCATGTCGGTACGTGCGTATTCGATATCCAGTCAGAAAAGAAATTCATTTTTAGATCCGACCATTATGAGTTCCGCTGCCATGTTTGACGCGGTAAACAATCCCGGATTCGAAGTTATAAACAGTCTGGGCATCGATACTCTTTCTAAAGATTGTGAGTTATTCGTTCCGATAACCAGTGTTTCTCTCTTCTCAGATATCAGTGAACAGTGTGATGCGGAACATGATCGTATCGTATTGGTCGTTGACAATTCTGTAGAACCGGAATTTCAGTATGTTGAACGTATCATGATCTTAAAAGACATGGGATACAAATTTGCCATACGTGGTCTGGATGTAAACGACTTTGAACCATATAAGCCCATATTGAGGCTCATGGACTATATACTGTTAAATCATAAAAAGATCGTCATATCCAAAGCGAAGATCTATTTCAGTCAGGTTTATCCCAGAGTCAAACTGATAGCAAGCGATCTTGACAGTCTGGGCATGTTTGACAGTCTCAAGATCGAAGGCGGATATTATCTGTATGAAGGCGAGTTCTACAGAATGCCTATAACAAAAGGAAATACAACCGTATCTCCTTTGAAATTAAATTATATCTCACTTCTGAATCTGGTAAACAGCGAGGATTTTGAATTGACAGAAGCTGCCGACATCATAGGAAGAGATACGGCTCTTATCATATCTCTTTTGAAAATGGTTAATAAGGTCTCACATTCGACCACAGAAATAACTTCCATACGTCATGCTGCTGCCATGCTTGGTCAGAAGGAGCTGAAAAAATGGATCACTACCGCCATAACACAGCAGCTTTGTGCAGACAGGCCCAGTGAGATCATGCGTCTTTCACTTTTGCGTGCCAAGTTTGCCGAAAACATATCCGGTCAGTTTGAGATGGGTGTATTCGGACCTGAACTGTTTTTGATGGGATTATTCTCTGTTGTTGATATCATCCTTAACAAACCCATGAATGAAGCTCTTGCGCTTTTAAAGGTTTCCAAGAATATCAGCAGAGCTCTTGTAAATCACGACGGTCCATTTGTCGATGTTCTGGATTTCATTACAGTATATGAAGCCGGTGACTGGCAGGAAGTTTCACGACTGTTACTTATAAATGATATGGACATAGATGCAGTATATGAAGCTTATTTGGGATCTCTTGAATGGTACAGAGATCTGTTCCACAGTATTGAAGAAGAATCTGCATAGTTTTCAAAATAATATGTAACTCAAAAGGAACCGATCATAACGTTCGGTTCCTTTTTATGTTTGATCATATTCATCCATCAGAAGAATCTTGTTATATCTTCAGGAGTTTTTCTCTTTGGCTTATCGACATCGTTTTCTCTTACGCCTATTGCTATGACCGCTACCACTTCCTGTGAATCAGGTATGTCAAATTCAGCTTTAAGCTTATCTGCATCTCTTATGCCCATAATAAGTGAATCGTAACCTGTTTCCCTTGCTTTTAAAACAAGATTCTCGTTTTGAAGTCCGAGATCGTATACACCCCATTTATCTCCAAGCTCATTTGTAGGTGAACCGTCTCTTTCAAATCCCGAACGCCTTGTCTCATATGCTGTGATGATAAGCGCAACAGCGTTGTCACAGCTTTTGGAATTAAACTCCGGCAGACACTGGTTCTTTATAAAGTTGATCTTATCCTCGCTCATGGCCACGTAATAACGTCCGGTCTGCGAATTCTTCCATGTGGGTGCCTGAATAGCAGCATCGATCATTACTTTTATCTGATCTTCACTGATCCTCATACCCGGTTTATAATTTCTTATACTTCTTCTGCTCTCCAATAATTGTGCGAATTCCATCCTGACCCATCCTTTCTTAAATCCGGTTGATCTGTCTGTGTCCTATATATTCTATCACAGCCATGCACTCCGCAACAAGCACACCGGATCATACGGATCAAATTATTTACTTATTTACGCCCATGGCTGCCCCTGTCAGACTGCAAATAAGGAAGGCTAAAACGTCTACAGCCACTATAGTAGAACCGACGGGAGTGTCACCAAGTATCGATATGATGATCCCGCCAAAGGAACAGAACACCGAAAGAAAAGCCGAAAAGATCGTAACACTCTTAAAGTTCTTAAACAATCGCATTGCGGAAAGTGCGGGAAAGATCACCAGAGCCGATATCAGGAGCGATCCTACGAGATTCATCGCCAAAACTATGATAACAGCTATTACAATAGCTATAAGAAGATTGTAACCGTCCGCATTTGTTCCTACGGCTTTGGCAAAGTTTTCATCAAATGTTACCGCAAATATCTTATTATAAAAGAATATGAATATTGCAACTACCGCCACGGAAAGGATAATACATAACCATACTTCCCATTTTGTAAGCGTCAGTATGGATGTAGACCCGAACAGCGTACTGCATACATCTCCGGAGAGATTTGTCGATGTCGAGAATATGTTCATCAACAGGTATCCGAAAGCCAGTGCGCCGACAGATATCATGGCTATAGCCGCATCACCTTTTATACGGGTATTCTGCCCTGTACGAAGTAACAATATCGCGCTTATTACCGTTATAGGCAATATGAGAACCATTTTATTTGTCAGATTAACAACACTTGCTATGGCCATAGCTCCAAATGCAACATGAGAAAGTCCGTCTCCTATAAATGAGAATCTTTTTAACACAAGTGTCACTCCAAGCAGTGATGAACTGAGCGCTATGAGTACTCCGACTATCAGTGCTCGTCTGACTAATGCGTGCTGCATGTACATTGCGATCGTTTCAATCATCATTCTCACCGCCTTTTTTGTCCATCCAGGAAGGAACTCCCTGTTTCGCTGTTAATATATTCTTTTTTAGTTCCAAAGAAAACATCATTGCCTATGTGAAGAATGTGATCCGCATATTTCATGGCAGCGTCGATATCATGAGATATCATGATTATGGTGATACCTTCTTTGTTGAGTCCTTCTATAAGATCATACATGTCTGCAGTAACACGGGGATCAAGTCCCGCAACCGGTTCATCCAAAAGCAAAACTTTTCTTGTAGAACAAAGTGCTCTTGCAAGCAAAACCCTCTGCTGCTGCCCTCCGGACAGCTCACGATAACACTTGTGTGCCATGTCTTCAATACCCATGCGTTCCATATTTTCACGGGCAAGTTTCTTTTCTTCTTTATTATAGAACGGCCGAAATCCGCTTCGGCTCTGACACCCCGAAAGCACAATTTCTTCTACCGATGCAGGAAAATCCCTTTGAACTATAGTCTGTTGCGGCAGATATCCTATTTCATCGGCTTCAAGTCCGTCACCTCTTATGATCTCTCCGCCGATGGGCTTTAACAGTCCCAACAGTGTCTTCATCAGGGTTGATTTTCCCGATCCGTTTTCTCCCACTATACAAAGATACTCACCTGCTTCTATCTTGAAATTTAGTTTTTTTGAGATAACACTCTTGTCGTAACCGACTTCGAGGTCTTTAACCGTAACATATGACATTTGTTCACCTATTTTTATATCTGTATGATCCTGTAAACTATTCACTCAGTTCTTTACTGCATTTATCACATATACCGTAAAAAACCGTCCTGAGCGGATTTAAAGTAAATCCGTGCTCCCTGTAAAGATGATCGGCAATCTGTGATAACTCATCACAATGCATATGGATCAACGTACCACATTTCTCACATCTGCAGTGAAAACAGGTCCCCTCGGAAACATGACTGTTCTTTCCAATATATTCAAAGCATGCAGGACATGTAGGGTCTATTGAATATTTATTTACAAGACCGTCATCTACGAGTTTTTCAATCTGTCTGTATACCGTTGCCTGCCCGACAGAGGCTCCGTTTGACTTAAAATATTCGCATACGTCACTTACTGTAATATGCGCATGCGGTGCATTTTCAAGATACTCCAATAATAACTCTCTTTGCTTTGTATTGTACTTGGTCCTGCCGGCCATGTTCTTCTCCCTTCGGTTTGATCATCTCAATTTGATAACCGTTCTCGATTCTATCATTGACACTTCTCATTGTCAAGTCAGATACACTTGTGCATAAAAGAAAAAAGGCAGTTTTACTGCCTTTTTCCTCCTACTTTGTTCTGCGGTCTTTCACCTTGCGGTACTTCTCCCTGTGGTACTTCTCCTTGCGGTACACCCATAGGTCCCAACATTCTGTCATCTTCCGACATGTCGGTTCTCTTAAAGCCTCCCTTCATACCGCCGAATTCCTGATTGGGTATTGTATCTGTCTGACTACCGTTAACAATTATGGTCCCTCCGTTATTAACCGCTTCACCATCGTAGTCAAATGCCGATTGTCCGGTTATGTTTATGGTTCCTCCGTTAATATACAGGTCTCCGTTCGAATCTACACCGTCAGTGTCTCCTGCTGCCATATTAATTGTTACATTTCCGTCATTTAACTCAAAAACAACTTTATAAGCCGATGATTTATTTGCAGCATTTATACCGTCATCCGAAGCTTCTATATCTATGTCCCCTCCGTTTATCTGTATATCCGTAGCCTCCAATCCTTCAGCCGCATTAAGTTTTAGTGTTCCCGAATCTATCCTGAGTGTTGTAGTTGCATGTATCGCATCGTCTGACGCATTTATCCTGATATCCCCATTTACGATATATACACTTCCTGCAGAATCATCATCATTGTCTTCGGCATGGATCCCGTCATTGCATCTCTCTATATCGATGCTTCCTTCATACACCTCTATCTTATCGTGTGCCTCAAGAGCGTTACCATCACATTCCAATATATATTCCCCTCCGTTTATGATCAATGAATCTTTGGAGGTTATGCAATTTGCGGTTGACATAATGTTTAAAGTTCCCGTTCCTCCAATCTCAATATCATCCTTAGAAAAGATAACGCCATCTGTCTCAGTACTGTCAACAGTCACAAATTCTCCGGTTACCGACAGGCTGTTACTTTCGTCATTTACCGAAATATTTACTTTACCTGCGTTTTCCACAAAAATACAAGGCCTATTTTCATTTGTTATCGACAATCCCGCCAGCACAATGTTTACCTCTTCGTCGTCTTCCACATCAACCATTATGCAGGTTTCTTTACTCGTTCCGGAAATTATATATGTTCCTTCCGTATCTATGATCACATCCTGTGAATCCTTTACAGTTATCTCTTTTTTGTAAGCATCATCCATCTCTTTCGAGATCATCGTCTTTTCATCGGAAGCCTCCATGGTTTCTTCATTTTTTAATGAAATGCTTTCTGTTGTTGTATTCCCTGAACACGCTGTCAAAGAAAGTCCCATCATTATCGATAATAATATGATCACTGCTTTATTTTTCATGGCTTTTCCTCCAATATCTGATTTTAAATATATTCATTGTTTTATATGGAATCCGTACCAAAGGTTCTCCTTGAGAGACTTATATCCAGATTCCCGTTTCTTGTCCTAAGCTCATCCATCATTTCTTTAGAAGACATACCGTCTTTAAGTACTACCCCAAGAGTTATCTTATAAAGACTGCCCATGTTGGTAGTTCTTACTTCTTCATATTCGTAGTTCTTAAGATATCTCTCAAATATATCTTCAAATCTGCCTTCATAGTCGAGATTCTCCGGTATTGTTATCTTTAATACCCTAAACCCGTTTCCTTCCTGCGTAAGATTCATCATGCTAAGAATAAGATTCACAGCTGATATTACCAATGTGAAAACAAAGGCTATTCCGATATATCCCATACCTGTCGCAAGTCCTACAGCCATAGCTAAAAATATGCTTGTTATCTCCTGTCCGCTTCCCGGTGTCGACCTGAACCTGACCAGACTGAAAGCACCCGCGACCGCTATTCCCGCTCCTAAATTTCCGTTTACAAGGATTATTACCAATTCAACGATGGCAGGTAAAAGGACCAATGTAATAACTAAACTTTTTGAGTATCTGTTCTTTATCATGTATGTCGAAGCTATGATCGTACCGCATATGATGGCCGTTATTGTCGCAAGTGCAAATGTACTTCCGGTAAAAACAGAATCTGTTAATATTGAATCAAATATGTTACTAAGCATATATTCTTTCTCCTTTCGAAAATGACGGGGCTGAACTTCCGTCAGCCCGGATCAGTCTTTCTGCCGCCTCTATTTGTTCCGGCCTGTCGTTTTTCATTGACAGCATATCAAGGTATGCCTTTGCGTACTTTGAAAAAGATACCGGAAAAATATGATATTTACTGAGCATCCCCGCCAACTGAGTTGAAAACGAATTACTTACCTTTATTTCCATTAAATATTGTCCTGCCTTCAGGATGTTATACCCCGGAGTGTATTCCCGAAGATCGATATTTTCTGTATCCCAGGTGATATCGGTATCAAATGTGACCCTGAATTCCTTATCATCCTTTCCGGCCATCGCTATACGGTCATAGCATATTTTCATTGCCGGTTTAAGATCTTTATATGTTTGTTTAAAGCTTTCAATCTCCTTTGATATCTGCGAGTCATCTATCCTGCCCCGTTTATCTGTAAGGTAATCCAAAGCTTCAGTGTACCCGGCGCTTATTCTCCTTTTATATACTACTCCGTCATATTTCTTCTTTATCTCTATAAACGAATTCGATTCGTCATTTGTAACACCATATGTTCTAAGTCTTAACTTTTCTTTGTACACCGGTTTTTCCATGGATGTTCTGATCAGCCTGTGGTCATTTGTATCAAAATATATATTGTTGATCTTAGAAAGGCCGTATTCGTCAACAGCGGCAATACCATTCAGATATCTCATTATTTCCTTATATTGCTTTTCATTTATCAGATACTTGATCTCAGTCCGTCTGAATACTTCTTTATAATCGCTCATGTGATCTCTCCTTTTCTTTATAGCAGCATGATACAACCCAATAATTAAACGAACATTAAAAAACCACGGAAGAATTTCCGTGGTTTTTATCTGTAAATCCAATATCCGTATATCAGAATACTATTTCAAAGGTTGTAAGTAAATCCTTCGAATATGCTCTTATGCTGCCTCCATGGCGAATGACTATACTTTTTGCAATGGCCAGCCCAAGTCCGTAACGGTTGCTCTGTCTGTTTCTTGACTTGTCTGCCCGATAAAATCTTTCAAATATCCGTTCCTCATCTCCGGATGCGATCGGATCACCTGTATTGGTTATATTGATAATGATGTTTTTTGATGCCTTTTTTAGGCTTACATTTACTTCCGAATCGGCATAACTGTGTTTGATGGCATTGTCCAGTATGGTAGAGAGCATCTGTTCTATCTCGTCTTTGCTGCAATCAAACATTATGTTTTTATCTATATCAGTCCTGATCATGACCGACTCTTCAAAAGCCACTGCTTCAAATGCAAGACACGTTTTCTGTACTATATCCGAAAGATCCTCCTCACGAAATGCATCTTTCGTTATGGCTTCATCAAGCTTAGACAATCTAAGCAGTCCGTTGATAAGCCTGCTCATCCTGTCAGATTCGTATCTTATGTTTTCAAGATAACCTTCATACTCTGGAGTCTTTAAAATATCTGCCTGCGAAAGTTCATCCGAAGAGGCCATGATCACGGCTAAAGGAGTCTTCAGTTCATGAGATGCATCAGCAATGAATTCCTTTTGTTTTCCAAATGCTTCCTCTACAGGCAATGAGATCCATTCTGTGATCTTCTTTGAGATAAGATAAATGACTGTACCCAAAAGAATAAGAAACATGATCGATACGATCAAAAAAAGTCTCATATCCGATGCGATACTTTCATTGTTTATGATGACGATCCTCACCGACGGTCTGTAATTATACACGTATTTTTCAAGGTACAGATTTTGTATATACAGTCCCTGTTTTTCGTTATCTTCTATTATCTTATTTGCAATCTGTTCTACATCAAAGTCATCAGATGCATTGCCATGACTGATGATCCTGCTGATCCGGTCATCTCTTAATTCTACGGTATAAACCTCATAGTCCATGATCATCATCTTTTCCGGCTCCGATCGATCCTGATCTTTCCATCCGTTCTCTTTTTCTTCCGGGAAACGCACTCCGCCTTTAAGGTTGCCCGGACCGTCAAATACCGTAAGCGTCCGCTCTATGTTTTCATATTCGCGTCTGTAGTTTTGAATATTGACAAAAAAAACGCTGAATAAAAGAATGATCATCAGTATTGAGAAAATTGTCCAAAAAGTCTTTTTCCTGAGTTCTTTCATAGGATCTTCCTGTAGTATCGCGGCTTTGGTTTACATAATTCGTATTGTTTTCCACATTGTTGGTTTACATAATGTGTGTCTATTGTTGTTCCATCTTATAACCCATCTTTCTGACAGACCTGATGGAAATATCAGAACCTATTGTTTTGAGTTTTTTTCTGATAAATGAAAGGTATACTTCAAGATTGTTTGAAACAGCCTCACTGTCCATCCCCCATATCCTGTCGTATATCATCTCTTTTGATAATATCCTGTCAGGATTGTTCATAAAATATTCCAGTAACTGAAACTCCTTATTGTTTAATCCGACAGAATCACCATTGTTTATGTTGCGAAGCTTTGATGTTTTATATTCCAATTCGATATCGGCATAAGTCAGTGTATCCGAGGGAGTTTTCTCAATCCTTAGCTGTGCGCCGATACGCGCTACGAGTTCATCGATATGAAACGGTTTTGCAACGTAATCATTTGCACCTTCACTGAATCCCAAAAGTTTGTCATCAAGTTCACCCTTGGCCGTCAGCATGATAACCTTGGAGTCTATATGCTTTTCTTTGATCTTCTTTAAGATATCTATTCCGTTTATACCCGGGAGCATTATATCCAAAAGAATAAGATCATATATTCCTTCCAAAGCATTATATAATCCTTCTTCACCGTCATATACTATATCGACACTGTATTTTTCTTTTTTTAATCTGTTTGCTACTATTTGGGCAAGTGATCGTTCATCTTCAACTATCAGTATTCGCAATGGACCTGTCTCCTCTCCTGCTAATCGTCAGTGATCAATACCGATCTGCAAAATATATTGCTTTATAGCTAAAACCGGCCCCGGATATTCCGAGGCCGGATCAATGTCTTATCTTTATCAGTCAAATACGATCTTTACGCTGCCGACTGTCTTTTCAGGTGCTATATACAGCTTCACAAAGTCACCGACCTTTACGTTATGAGCTTCTTTATCTGCCTTTGAGATTGAAGCATCTGCGATAGTGATCGACTCGTTCTCGTTGTTATTCATGGTTGTGTTGTACCATAACAGACGTACATCGGATTTTGTGCCTTTTTCAACGATCTTTGCTACATAAGCTTCCTGAACCCAGGCATTCTGTTCTACGAACTGTGGCTCAGCTTTCATTATGCGTTCCTTTTCTTCATTGGAAAGCTTTGAGATCATCTCATCTCTTTCCTTGGCATCTTTTTTTGCAATTGTGAAAACAACTGCGACTAATGCGCCTATGACAGCTCCAATGATAACATATCCCATCCTTTTTCCCTCGCTTTACTTAGTTTTTCAACAAATGATATGATAACACATTTAGATAGATATAACAAAGCATATATGATCTAAACACTCATCCCCCCGATAAACATAAGGACTGAAATGATCACTCCCAGGATGCAGGCGATTATCTCTATAATGCCTATCACTCTGAATTTTCTTGCTTTGTCTGCCCCTTCCTTCGATGCTTTAAATGCAAAGGCAGTCCCGACAACAGTCAGGAAAAAACACACTGTCGGTGAGATATACATGCTTAAGATGGCTATGAGCATTAAGTTTGCATAGATAGCAGTAGAATCCATATCTCTACCGGCAAGTATAAGACCGATCACTAAGCATAACAGGCTGATGACAAAAACAAAGAAAGGGATGAGTATCATCCGTTTTGCGCGAAGATAATTTCTGTTTTCCATAGATATACCTCGTTTTTT
>CACZSE010000128.1 GCA_902783735.1 uncultured Lachnospiraceae bacterium | reverse complement strand
TTCCTCCGCTTTATCACTTCCCAGGTACTTAAACTCTTCAAGCATCTCTTCCGTTGTTCTTAAATATAAAGGTGCCTGATCGTCCGCATCATCAAAGCCCTGGCCTGCCATGATTATCCTTCTGTATATCTCATCTTCCGGATTAAGGAAATGCACGTCGCAGGTTGCGACAACCGGCTTATCATATCTTTCTCCCAGTTCAACTATACGGCGGTTTATATTTTGCAGATCCTCCACGGAATTTACCGCATCTATCTTCTCGGAAGCGATCATAAACATATCATTTCCAAGCGGCTGGATCTCAAGATAATCATAAAAACCGACAATGTCAAGTATCTCGGACTCAGGCCTGTCTTCAAGTATTGCCTGATAAAGTTCTCCCGCTTCACAGGCACTTCCCAGGATCAAGCCCTCCCTGTATGCGTTGATATAGCTTTTGGGAATGATCGGCTTTCCTCTGTGTACAAACTTTAGATGGGATTGAGATACCAGCGTATACAGATTTACCCTTCCGGTATTGTTTTTGGCCAGTATGATGGCATGATGGGATCTTAGTTTTTTTACCTTGCTGACAAGTGCAGCCTCCTCATCTTCTTCACTTTCCAGCCTGTCAAGATCATCTAACAGTTTAGCTCCTTTTTCTACAGCCATGTTCATAAGCTTTATAAAGCACTGAGCCGTGGCTTCGGCATCATTTACCGCTCTGTGATGTCCTTCAAGGCTCACACCAAGATCCTCACATACAACATCCAGCTTATATTTCGGAAGGTGAGGCAGGAGATTTCTTGACAGTTCAAGAGTATCCACATATGTATCTTCAAAGACTATTCCCTGTCGTGAAGCATTTTCAAAGATAAAAGAAGTATCAAACTTTGCATTGTGAGCTACAAGAACGCTGTCCCCGACAAATTCTTTAAATTGCGGCAATACCTCTTCTATGGACGGCGCATCGCTGACCATGTCATCTGTTATGCCTGTAAGCTTTACTATCCTGTACGGGATCGGCTCCATCGGATTTACAAATGTCGAAAACCTGTCAATAACCTGTCCGTCTCTAACCTTGACTGCTCCGATCTCGGTAATATGATTCTTGACCGGTGAAAAGCCCGTCGTCTCTATATCAAACACAACAAATTCAGCATTGATATCCTGTCCTTTTGAATTGGTAACAACCTTTGCAAGATCATCAACAATATATGCCTCTACCCCGTAAATGATCTTAAAGAAATCGTTTTGATCCGGGTTCTCATCTCCTGCTTCTTTACGTTTGTTCTTTTCTTTTTTCCAAAGATCCTCCCATGTATGGTTGGCATCGGGAAACGCCTGAACAACTCCGTGATCGGTTATGGCAATGGCTGGGTGTCCCCATGAATAAGCTGTCTTCACTATATCCGACACCTCGGAAACCCCATCCATATCAGACATCTTGGTATGGCAGTGCAGTTCAACTCTTTTTCGTACGCTGTAATCCATACGTTTCTTTCTGAAATCCTTGCCTGCCATGATACCCGAAACATAACCTATGCTGACCTCTTTAGTAAATGAATCAAGCGAAGCAACACCCTTAACTTTAATAAAAGCTCCGTTTTTGACAGAAGCTCGCATTTCATCCAACTGATCGTTACGTACAAAGATCTTCACAGAGATCGAATCGGTAAAATCCGTAATATCAAACATGAAAATAGTCTTTTCGTTTCTTATGGGTTTTTCATCCACATTTATGACCTGACCATGTATTATGATCTCTTCACTGTCACCGAGCAGCTCACTTAGTAAGACAGAGTCTCCCTCAAATTCCTTACCGTACAGTACATCCGGATTATCGGAGCGCTTTAAAGGCTTACGGAAATCCCTGGCTGATTCCGTATTTTTGTTCTTACCGGCTTCACTCTTCTTTATCTCATCTTCCTTAGACGTCTGTACAACAGGCTTAGCCGCAGCGATATTTTGTTCGGATACATCTTTTTCAGCTGTAAGTAAAGTATCTGAATCGCTTTTTTCCACAGCACTGTCTATCTTCTCGGTAGTATCGGTCACATATCCTGCCCGATAAGCTATCATGGCGACTTCCCGTTCGATCATGATGTCGCTTTCTCTGGCTTTAGAGCTTTCATCGGCTTTTTCAAAATTAAATTTAAACTTAACAAACAGTCCGCATCGCTCGTCAAAGATCCTTTCGAGGATACAGGACAATTCACCCACTCTGTCTCTTGTCAGTGTACTGTCAATGAGCGTTATTTCAATATTTTCATCATCAACGACCTCGATCTTTCCCTTCTTATACATGGGATATAAGATCGGATAGTTATCCTTAAGTTCAAGCAAAATGCTGTCATTATATGCTTCTAAAAGATTACGGGCGTTATAGGTTCCTGAGAGATTAAATTCCTCAATGATCTTTACCTCAACCTTTTTATCTCTCATCACCTGCTTTTCGATCAGCCTTTCCATCCGAAGGATCTCTTTTTTCTCAATGATATGATCGGAGGTGATATATATTCTTAACAATGTCTTATTGTGATTTACGGATATCTTTCTTACATCGGTCTCAAAAAACAAGATCCTTAAATCTTCATCTGTCGACAAAGTGTTGAACACTTCAAAAAAACGTTTTGTCTCCATTATTTCTCCCAGTTTATCAATTCTTCTTTCAGGACACTGAGTAATTGCTCCTCCGCAACCTTCCTTATTATCTGTCCTTTTTTTATCAGAAGGCCCTCTCCTACGCCTCCGGCAATACCTATATCAGCCTCTTTTGCTTCTCCCGGTCCGTTTACGGCACACCCCATGACTGCCACTTTGATATCAAGATCAAAATCGCTTACCATTCGTTCTACCTGATTTGCAAGACTGATCATATCGATCTTTGTCCTGCCGCAGGTAGGACAGCTGACTACCTCGATACCGCCTTTTCTCAGGCCCAAAGTCTTTAATATGAGTTTCGCAGAGATTATCTCTTCTACCGGATCTCCCGTCAGAGAAACTCTTATTGTATCTCCTATTCCTTCATTTAAGATGAGCGCAAGACCGATCGACGATTTTATGTTTCCGCTGTTTACTGTTCCGGATTCGGTTATTCCGACATGAAGCGGATAAACCGTCTGCGGAGATAAAAGCTTATGTGCCTCAACACACATCATCACATCCGACGATTTTATGCTGATCACGATATTGTCATATCCGCAATCTTCTATCATATGAACTTTATCCAAAGCACTCTCGACAATTCCTTTGGCAGTAACTCCTCCATATCTTAGTACGATATCTTTTTCAAGAGATCCGCTGTTTACACCGACTCTTATCGGTATATTCTTCTCTTTCGCCGCTTTAACAACTTCGGCCAGTTTTTCTTTTCCGCCGATATTTCCGGGGTTTATTCTTATCTTGTCTGCTCCGTTTTCAATGGAAGCCAGAGCCATCTTATGGTCAAAATGGATATCTGCCACCAATGGGATATGAATCCTTTTTTTGATCCTCGCAAGACTTTCTGCGGCCTCGATGGTCGGAACCGTACATCTGATTATATCGCAGCCCGCCTTTTCAAGTAAAAGGATCTGTTCAACACATCTTTCGGTATCTTCGGTCGGGACATTTGTCATTGACTGTATGAGGATCGGATTGCCTCCTCCTATCACTCTGTCACCGATATGAATAACTTTTGTTTTTGTTCTATCCATTTTTCGCTTCCTTACTCTTTGTACACATTAGATCATATTCGTACCAAAGGTGATGTCTTCTTTTCACCCTTCTAACATAATAATGCCTACCGGGTGCTCAATGCAATTCTTTTATATAAAAGAAAAAAGCCCGGTTTACAAAATATTTTTTACATGATCAGCTTGTCAAACATCCGTTACTTTTACATTGACCGAACAGTCTATTTCTTGACCGGCTTCATAACTGCACCTGATCGTATAATGCCATTATCATATAAATATATGCGTCTTTCTCAAAACTATCACGATGACAGTTGTGTCATTTTCGTGATATTGCAAATAACCCGCATAAATCTGCTTATTTGCGACATTCATGTTATATACTAAGAATCACTTTGACTGGCGAATTTCCATTGACTGCTTCAGTCATGGTTTAAGCACTCAGTATCATGTGTATCAAATATGTTATGATAGATTCAAGACTGTCCTCAAGGGTGTTTTATTGTCCTTTTATATAGTTATGTCAACTACGGATAACGCATACAATCAAATCACGATTTAGCAGGGTGCGGATCAGGCTTTTTCCGGCTTATACAATATCAATAGTTATATATTTTTTATGCTTTACATATTTTTTGACTCATTGTAAAATATCCACTGGCGAATCTATTCTTTTAAATTTTTCAATTTTATTTTTTCAAACACCTGTTATAGGTGTCTTAAGACAATCTTTTAAATTTCACTTACAAGGAGAATCTATGTATTTCTTATCTAATTATCTATGGGAAAAGAATCTTCGTCCCATAAACGAGGACTCTTTATGCCTTTATCACGTCAATTATGCATCAAAACCTCTGCTCTTTTGTGCACTATGCGACGGAGTCGGCGGTCTGAATCACGGAGAATATGCCAGCAGAACGGTCATCAACAATCTAAAAGAATACTTTGATAATTATGATCGAACATCTTCGATCCGATTAAACAAAATACACAAAAACCTGTCACGTATTCTCTATATATCTCACAACGCTCTCACCCGGTGTGCTACCACCGTATGTCTGCTTGTGATCTACGGTAACAAAGGTCTTATAATGTCATGCGGCGACAGTAGGATCTATGGAGGTAAGCGCCGGCTGAAGCAGCTCACAAAAGATAATGTAGACTCAAAAGGTCGCCTGACCTCTGTCATTGGAAGCGGTTCATTCAATCATATTCCCTACAGAAGGTTCAGAGTAAAGAGCGGGGATAATTTTATATTGTGCAGCGACGGATTCTATAAAAGGACAGGTTCGTGTCTGCTTAATCTTCGTATCGGCGACTGTAAAAGTGATGAAGATATAAAAAACTGTCTTATTGAAGTTTATAATACTGCAGTAAACAATAAAGAGTCCGACAACTGCAGTGCTATAGCCATATGTGCAAGAAAGGGGAATTATATACATGAATGAAGGATATGTTATCGCAGATCGATATATATGCAAAGAAAAGCTTGGAAAAGGAGCAAACGGAAGCGTTTATCTTGTCTATGACAATAAGCTTGATAAATACTGGGCGGTAAAGGAATGTATAATGCATAACGAAAACGAAATAGAAGCCCTGAAAAGTGTTGATAATAATGCATTTGTGCGTATTGTCGACGTGATCAGACAGGATATGTGCGAATTCGTGATAATGGATCGCGTGGAGGGCATTACTCTCAGTGAATATTGCAGGTCGCATGCTCCAAATGAAAAAACGATCATAAGGTGGATGACAGAAGTAGCCAAAGCTATGAATTATCTTCATAATCTGAAAACACCTCTTTTATATATGGATTGCAAACCCGATAATATTATGTTAACTAACAGTGGTGATATCCGTCTTGTGGATCTCGGAAGTACTTATACCTATACTGTCCGTAATAATAATATCAGGATCAGTTCCACCCGCTTTTTTGCTCCAAAAGAAATCAAAGACAACAACGAAGGGATTCATTTGGATATTTATTCCGATGTATACTCCTTTGGCATGACAATGTACAGACTGCTCACGCTAAGTAATATCGAATACCGGGACCGCAGGGGCAGATTATGTCCCGAATATATAAATAAGCATATCTCACGCGCCTGCTCTGATATAGTCAAAAGATGTACCATGACAGATCCAAATAAGCGTTATCATTCAATGAATGACGTTATACGGGATCTTTCAGAAGCTCTTAATACCAAAAAGAGACATCGTTTCAATGTCCCTCTCATGTTTGATCATATCGTAAAATATGCTTTATCGATCATTATTATATTGTGTGCCATGTATGCAAATATTAAATTTAATGCATTTGCCATACCAGGCTTATTTATCTTGCTTGTCTGTCTTTGCAAACGTCCTTCCTATTACACATGGGAAACCAAAAAGAGTATAGTGAGGACATATTGATCCTTAGAAAAATCTCATGATGTCATTAAACATGACAAAGATCATGAGTGCAAACAAAAACACAAAACCGGCAAGCTGGACTATTCCTTCTTTATCGGCGGGAACCGGCTTGCCTCTTACTGCCTCAATAAGCAAAAATATCAGTCTTCCGCCATCCAGAGCCGGTATGGGCAGCAAATTCATAACTCCCAGATTTATGCTGAGTAACATGGCTATATTGAACATATTGATAAGT
Organism: uncultured Lachnospiraceae bacterium; assembly: GCA_902783735.1. Classification (GTDB taxonomy): domain Bacteria; phylum Bacillota; class Clostridia; order Lachnospirales; family Lachnospiraceae; genus Colinaster. The sequence continues at coordinate 16,281 of CACZSE010000128.1, read as the reverse complement.
GTTGTCAAAAAACCGAAGGGTTTGGATAGTTCTTCAACATCTCCTATGATCTTCGCCATGCCAATGGGACCTGCAAGATCATCCTTTGAACCATTCCCGTTTATGAGCATGCCCAGGCTCTTGATCGTAGCAAGAAGTCCATATCTTACTTCATAAAAAGAATAACTGAATACTGATGCATTTTTACATTCGACATCTTCCATATAATCGGTCAGCCCCATAAGATAACGACCTTCTTCTTCAAAATACTTCGGAACAATAACCGTCGTATATTCTTTACCGTCACGCTCATAGGTGACTTCCATGGGTTCTCCCGATCTGTTAACATACATATTGACATATATCTCTCTTCCAATATGTATTCTGCTTCCGTTGATCTTTGTGATAAGATCTCCGGGCTGCAGTCCGGCCTCTGCCGCCGGATATCCTTCCATGAGTTCTTTTACTACCGGTCTGTCGGATCCGCATATCCAGACTAGGACCAATGCGATGCAATATGCCAACAGAAAATTGAAAAAAGGACCTGCAAGAACAGTAGATATACGAGCCCATACCGGTGCCTCTTTAAACTTTACACCGCATTTTTTTAATTTCTGTGCGTCTATTTCTTCATCTTCAATCTGCGAAGCTATACTCTCATCTTCATCTGTCAGTGCTTCATCTTCTTTGTTCTTTACCGAGTCTATCAGGTCTTCCTCTGTCATGCCCCCGAAAATACATGCACCGCCCAAAGGGAGCCACCTTAAAACATAATAGGTTCCGTTTTTATGGAATCCGAATATCTTCGGTCCCATTCCTATCGAAAACTCATCGACCCTTATACCGGATCTTTTTGCAATTATCATGTGTCCAAATTCGTGAGACACCACTATTATGCAAAAAACAAATATAAACCAAATAATCGTAGTAACCGACATTTCATTACTCCCACACCGATGATATGAACTCGTAGCAATCAGCTTCCGCTTCAAGTATCTGTTCTACCGTCGGATCGTCAATCTTTTTATGCCTGTCCATGGATTGCTTTATGATGTCATAAATATCCAGGAAACGGATCCTGTCATTCAAAAACAGTGAAACTGCTCTTTCATTTGCAGCATTTAACACTGTCGGCATGCTTCCTCCGATACCTATAGCCTCATATGCCAGCTTGAGTCCCAGGAAAGTGTCCATATCAGGTCTGTCAAATATGATCTGACCGAGTTTGAACAGATCCACTCTTTCATCTTTCATCGGACGTCTGTCAGGATAAAACAAAGCATATTGGATCGGAAGCTTCATATCAGGAGTTCCAAGCTGGGCAATGATACCTCCATCCACATACTGTACTGCAGAATGAATGATACTCTGCGGCTGTAAAACAACCTGTATCATATCCGGTTCAACGCCAAAAAGCCATTTTGCCTCTATTACTTCCAGGCCTTTATTTACCAGTGTAGAGGAGTCGATGGTTATTTTTTTGCCCATGGACCAGTTCGGATGCTTTAAAGCTTCTCTCCATGTTATGTTAACCAATTCGTTTCTTTTAAGTCCTCTGAACGGTCCTCCGGATGCAGTTAAAAGTATCTTTTCGATACGTTCCTTTGGAAATCCCTGCAAAGACTGAAAGATAGCACTGTGTTCACTGTCAACGGGCAGGATCTTTATCCCCTTTTGAGCAGCCAATGGCATTATGATATGACCTGCACAGACCAGTGTTTCTTTGTTTGCAAGCGCAATATCTTTTCCCGCTTTTATGGCAGCGATCGTAGGTCTTATACCGATCATCCCGACTACTGCAGTAACTACCATATCGACATCGTCGTCTTCGCACAGTTCAATAAGCCCGTTCATTCCCGAAAGGACCTCTGTATCCGTGTCGGCGATCTTTATTCTCAGTTCATCGGCTTTAGCTTCATCATACATGCATACCTTTGATGGATGAAATTCTCTTACCTGCTCCTCCATCAGATCAATGTTTGAAGCAGCCGAAAGGGATATCACTTTAAGATCCCTGTTGTATTCTCGTACTATTTCAAGGGTCTGCGTTCCGATCGAACCGGTAGAACCCAAAATACAGATTTTTTTCACTTATAACCTCTTTATCAAAATCTAACTACAAAAACAATGTTACAAGAAAATATATGAGTGGAGCGGTAACGATAACACTGTCAAAACGGTCCATGATACCTCCGTGACCGGGGATGAGTTTTCCGTAGTCTTTGATATTATAATGTCTCTTTATACCTGAAGCTGCCAGATCACCTATCTGACTGAAAACACTTCCGACCGCTCCTATCAGTGCACAGATCCAGAGTCCTGAATATGTAATATCGCTGACACTTACAAGTAACAGGCCGTAAAGTATACCGGCAAGCGCACTTCCGACAATCCCGCCGACAGCTCCTTCAATGGATTTCTTAGGGCTGAGGACCGGTGCCAGCTTGTGTTTTCCAAATAACATGCCCACACAATAAGCACAGGTATCACTGACCCAGGAAGCTATGAACACAAACCACACGAGCCAGAACCCGTTTTCCCTGTTCCTGATAAGATATATGAACGAAAACATTACCGGAGCGTATATCACACTGAAAAAAGCCCCCATTAACAGTCCTGCCTCATATTTGGGAAATGTAAATACATACGCTGCGGCCATGATCAGCAATGAGAGTATGAGCCAAACCGTAAAAAATCTTTCGGATAAACCGAGATATACTAAAATATAATATGCAACTACAGAAATATATCCGATCGTCTCAAGACAACCGGGAATACCCTTTTTTCCATGCAGGCCTATGACCTTTGATAATTCATAATATCCGATCAGGGATATGGCGGCCAGTATAAGTGCTAAAACGGCGCCTCCGAAATATAAACTTATCCCGGCTATAAGTATAAGAAAAATACCGCTGATCACACGGGTCTTAAACATAAATAATCCTCGCTTTATTAAATCGTAATGTAATTAATTCTACGCTTTTTCAGAAAGTCCGCCATATTTTCTGTCGCGTTTATTGTATGCTTCAACGGCCTTTATCAACTCGTCCTTATCAAAATCAGGCCAGGGTTTATCACAAAAATAAAATTCGGAATATGCAAGCTGCCAAAGTAAAAAATTTGATATTCTCTGTTCGCCGCAGGTCCTGATAAGAAGATCCGGATCCGGATAATCTCCGGTATCCAAAGTCCTTGAGATCAAAGACTGATCGATCTGCGAAGCTTTCAGATCTCCTTTTTCTATCTCCTCCCCAAGCTTTCTCATTGCTCTTGTTATCTCATCACGTCCGCCGTAATTTATCGCAATGGTAAAATGCAGGCCTGTATTTGAGGCAGTAGCCTGTTCAAGATCTTCTATCTTTTCTCTTATATCTTCATCAAGTCCGGTCTTATCTCCTATGACCCTGACTCTCATATTATTCTTGTTTGCTCTTTTTTTACAGTTTACCATGTAATTTCTGAGCAGCTTCATTAAAGCCTCAACCTCTTCAGCCGGTCTTGACCAGTTCTCAGTTGAAAATGCATAAACCGTAAAATAATTTATGCCCATATTGTAAGTGATCTCACACATATCTTCGACCACTTTTGCTCCCTGAACATGCCCGGCAGTTCTGGGAAGCCCTTTTGCTTTTGCCCATCTTCCGTTTCCGTCAAGGATGATGGCTACGTGATTCGGTATATTCATGCTCTTTTTCTTTCTTTCGCCCGATATTTATAAAAGGGACACTAATGTGTCCCTTCAGGTACATTAAACTTTCATGATCTCTTTAGATTTCTCTTCGACTGCTACATCGATATCTTTGATATATTTATCAGTCATCTTCTGAAGCTGATCCTCAAGGTCTTTTATCTCGTCCTCGGATATATCTTCTTTTGCGAGCTTCTTGAACGCTTCATTTCCGTCTCTTCTTATATTTCTTACCGCTACCTTTGCATCTTCACCTTTTTTCTTGATCTCCTTGGCGAGTTCCTTACGTCTGTCCTCTGTAAGTTCAGGGAATACAAGACGGATCACTGCACCATCGTTTGAAGGTGTAATACCTACATCGGATGCCATGATAGCTTTCTCGATCTCTTTTATGAGACTCTTCTCCCACGGAGCTATCTGTATCATGCGTGCTTCGGGAACCGATATGTTTCCAACCTGCTGGATAGGTGTGGGTGTACCGTAATAGTTTACCTTTATCTTATCCAGAACATGAGGATTTGCTCTTCCTGCCCTGATGGTCTGAAAATCAGATGTGAGAAAATCATAGGCCTTTTGCATCTTTTCATTGTAACTTTCAATTCTTGCGTCCATAATGAACCTCCGTTGTAGTATTTTGTAGTCTGTTACTGCACTGTAACCTTTGTACCGTTTAATTTTCCTTTCATTGTATTAACGATACTGTTTTCTTCATTGAGGTTAAATACCCACATTTCTTTTCTGTTATCTCTTGCCATGATGGATGCCGTCATATCAACTACCTGAAGATTCTTCTCTATGACTTCATCTATTGAAACCTCATCATACTTTTTTGCATTGGGATTTGTCCTCGGGTCTGAGTCATATACTCCGTCCACGGCCTTAGCCAGAAGTATGACATCGGCATCGACCTCAATAGCTCTTAACACAACTCCTGTGTCCGTTGAAAAATACGGATGCCCTGTACCTCCGGCAAAAAATACCACCTGACCGTTTGCAAAATATTTGTTTGCTCTGTCTTTACTGAAAAGTTTTGTAAATGCACCGATCTCAAAGGGAGTAAGGATATTTGTCCTCATACCGACACTTCTGAATATCTCGGATACATATATACAGTTCATGACCGTGGCCAGCATACCTATCTGATCAGCCTTTGTTCTGTCGATATTCTCACTGCTTCTGCCTCTCCAGAAGTTTCCGCCTCCGATCACAATACCTATCTCAAAACCGTCATCTGCCAACTGTTTTACCTGAAGGGCTACTCTTCTTACCGTATCCTCATCAAATCCCTGCTTTTTCTCGCCTGCGAGAGCTTCTCCGCTAAGCTTGAGCATGATACGCTTCATATATTGCTTCCTTTCATTGTTTGCATATTTAATTTATTGTTTAATCCCTGAAAAATGCAGAGGGACTTACATCCGCATAGCACTGAGAACACATACCCTCGACTGCCGCACCGTTATTGATCTGAACTGCCTTGGATTTTATATTTCCCATGACTATGGCTGTAGAATCCAAGATCACAGGGCCGTGAACATCTATATCACCTTTGATAGCACCTGATATCACTGCACTTGTGGCATATATATTGCCACGTACAACTGCTTTTGATCCAATCTTTATCGCACAGGAGCTCACAAGATCTCCAACAACATTGCAGTTAGCGGCGATAATGTTTGAAGCCTCGGCATTACCATTGATAGCGCCTGTTATGTTTAGTTCTCCGAACACTCTGATATTTCCGTTTACGCTTCCCATGACATCCATTGAGCCTGTCGAAGTCATGTCTCCGTTTACGGTCATGTTTGCGGTAACTACAGCAAGTTCATCTGTAGGCTGTACCTCATCCTTTGATATGTACGAATCTGTATCTGAACTTACCTGAGGTGATGTATAACGTGTATTTCTCTCTTCATATCTGTCATAGTCATATGAAGGAGCAGAAACCGGCTGTTCCGGTTCCCTTATAACCGGAGATGATTTTGCAATAGCCGCCTTTGCAGCAAATTCCAACTCCTCCGATGAAGGGATCCTGCTCTGTTCCGGCTCGTCATACTTTGCTTCGCTCTCTTCGGCATTGGCCGCTACCTGATCCAAAAAAGATCCCAAAGCTTCTTCTATGACCGGCTCCTCTTCTTCATCAGCCTGAGTATGTTCTATTCCCATAGACTCTTCGGCTGCCGCGAATACATCCAGTTCGCTTATTTCTTTTTTTGTTTTCTCTTCACCGGTCAGTTCACTGACTGCCAGCGATAAGTCTTCTTTCAGATCCTGAAAAAAACCCATCGTTTGTTCCTCCGTGTGTTATATTTGCTCTATCCTTCGTGAGTCTGCAAGCCGATGTCCCGGCTTTCTTGCTTCCGCACGGTCTAAGGCCCGATATCAATCTTCGTCATCATATCCCGTCAACAGATGCTGTACGGGTTCGGTCTCATCGTTTATGCTGCAAAACTGTGTGTCCTTTTGTGCCTGCACAGCTTCAATGATACGTGGTAAGGCTTCTATTGTGGACTGTTTATCGGATGCATCATGCATAAGTACGATACAGTTGGAATGCTGTTCTATCCCCGTAAGCGTAAAGGATACGATCTGATCGGCGTTGGGAGCCGGTGATGTTGCATCCTTGCAGGATATATTCCAGTCATAGTATTCCCAGCCTCTTTCATGCACCATATCACAAAGATCTTTAACGGATACCTTACTCACATTGTTGCTGGTACCGCCCGGAAACCTTACATAATGTGTATCCACACCCGTAGTCTTTTCGATATAATCATGAAGCTTATCAAGGTCCACAAAAAAGCTTTCGGGCGAACTGTATATATCTTTATAAATATGGCTGTAGGAATGCATTCCTATCGTATGGCCTCTGTCGACTATGTCCTTATACCATTCCGGATGCTTTTCGGCCTGATATCCCGTCACAAAAAATGTGGCTTTTATACCGTGCTCATCCAGAATGTCCAAAATGCGTCCGGTCGTGGAACTTGGGCCGTCATCAAAAGTCAGATAAACCTTTTTGATATTTTCATTCACCGTTTCGGTCTGTATTGTTTCGGTCTTCTCATCAGCAGCCGGTTCGATCTGTTCAATAATATGTGTTTCTTTTTCCCCGATCAGTTCATCCAAAGCCTCATCCGCCTGGGCTTTTAACATATAAGTCAGTTCAAGCTTCGATATCTTGTCGTCCAGTTCGGTAATTCTTGAATCAAGCTTCTTAAGACCGGATATGGCAACTATACTCACTATTGTCGGGGTGATGATCATTATAATAACTACTGTTATGAGAAGACCCTTTATAAAATTAACTCTTTTTCGTCTGCTGACAGACAGATTGTCATCACTCATATATCTAAATCTTTGCAAAACACTCCGAGAATATTATACAAATGATAAGGCTCTTTTGCAATAGTTCACTCGGTTTATACATGCTTTACATCTGCTGTCAGCTCATCTCCCTTTACATCGATGACTATAGTATCCGATACAGACGCTCTGCCCTCCAAAATAGCCTTTCCTGCCAGTGTTTCAACATGTTTTTGAATGTATCTCTTCAAAGGTCTTGCACCGTATACCGGATCATATGCATGATCGACAATATATTCGGAAGCAGTTTTGGTAAGCTCGAGCTTTAATTCCCTGTCGGCAAGTCTCTTATTGAGATCGGTGATTATCAGATCCACTATATTTGAGATATTGTCTTTAGTAAGAGGTTTAAACATAATGACTTCATCTAACCTGTTTAAAAACTCGGGTCTGAAATGAGCCTTGAGTTCTTCATTTACCGCTTCCTGGGCCTCATCCGTAATATTTCCTTCATCATCTATACCCTCAAGCAGGTACTGAGCGCCGATATTTGAAGTCATGATAAGGATCGTATTTTTAAAATCTATAAGACGTCCCTGAGAATCGGTGATCCTGCCGTCGTCCAAAACCTGAAGCAACGTGTTGAATACATCGGGATGAGCCTTTTCAACTTCATCAAACAGTATAACGGAATAGGGTTTTCTTCTGACTGCTTCCGTAAGCTGGCCGCCTTCTTCATATCCGACATATCCGGGAGGCGCTCCTATAAGCCTGCTGACGGAGAACTTCTCCATATACTCACTCATATCAAGTCTGATCATGTTGTTTTCATCATCAAAAAGACACTCTGCAAGTGATTTTGCCAGCTCTGTCTTTCCCACTCCTGTGGGTCCCATGAACAGAAATGAACCTATCGGCTTTCCCGGATCCTTGATACCTGCTTTACTCCTTATTATCGCCTCGGTCACCTTTGTAACTCCTTCGTCCTGACCGATGACGCGCTTATGCAGCTCTTCATCAAGATGGAGAGTCTTATTTCTCTCGGATTCATTGAGTTTTGAGACCGGTATACCTGTCCAGCGCGATACTATCCTTGAGATCTCGTCCTCCTCGACGGCCTTATGAACCAGAGAAAGGTCCTTATTTTCATTTTCCTTCTTGGTCTGTTCCAGCTGTTTTTCGAGTTCAGGCATCTTACCGTACTGAAGCTCAGCCGCCTTTTCTAAGTTGCCTTCTCTTTTGGCTATCTCAAGCTGGGTCCTTACCGCATCCAATTCTTCTCTCAAAGACGATTCACGTTCAACGCTGTTCATCTCATTTTCCCAACGGGCATTGAGCGCATCAAGATGCTCATGAAGATCGGCCAGCTCGGCTTCAAGTGATGCAAGCCTGTCCTGACTTTGTTTATCATCTTCTTTCTTAAGCGCCATGGCTTCAATTTCCAGCATGTTGACCTTTCTTTGAAGCTCATCTATTTCAGCCGGTCGTGAATCCATCTCGGTCTTTACAAGAGCGCATGCTTCATCTACAAGATCGATCGCTTTATCGGGAAGGAACCTGTCTGATATGTATCTGTCAGAAAGTACGGCTGCGGCAACCAAAGCATTATCTCGTATCTCAACACTGTGGAATACTTCATACCGTTCCTTTAATCCTCTTAATATTGAGACTGTCTCTTCAACGGTAGGCTCATCCACCATAACAGGCTGGAAACGTCTGGCAAGTGCAGCATCCTTTTCTATATATTGCCTGTACTCATCGAGTGTTGTAGCGCCGATACAATGAAGTTCTCCTCTTGCGAGCATGGGTTTTAACATATTTCCCGCATCAAGAGCACCGTCAGTCTTGCCCGCACCTACTATGGTATGAAGCTCATCTATAAAGAGTATGATCTCGCCCTCACTCTTTTTAACTTCATCAAGTACAGCCTTCAGTCTTTCTTCGAATTCACCTCTGTATTTCGCACCGGCTACAAGTGCCCCCATATCCAGGGCAAATATCTTTTTGTTCTTCAACCCGTCGGGGACATCCTCATTTGCTATTCGCTGGGCAAGACCCTCAACCACAGCTGTTTTTCCGACGCCGGGTTCTCCTATTAAGACAGGATTGTTCTTTGTCTTTCTTGAAAGGATCCTTATAGAGTTTCTGATCTCGTCGTCTCTTCCTATGACAGGATCCATCTTGCCTTTTTTGGCTACTGCAACCATATCGGTACCGTATTTTTCCAGAACGTCATATGTTGCCTCGGGATTATCCGATGTCACACGCTGGTTACCTCTTACGCTTTGAAGAGCAGTCAAAAATCTTTCCCTGGTAATACCGTACTCCGTGAAGATGGCCTTCATCTCTTTGTTCGGATACTTTATCATTGCAAGAAACAGATGCTCAACGGCAACATATTCATCTCCCATGGCCTTCATCTCATCCTCGGCCATAGTTAAAACCTTATTCAGGTCAGAACCCACATAGGAATTTCCACCCTGAACCTTAACTCTCTTTTCCAGTGATCTTTGGGCTCTGTCACAGAAGTGATCTACGTTTATCTCCATCTTTTCGATCAGGCTTTTGATGAGACTGTTATCCAAAGAAAGAAGAGCATATAATAAATGCTCCTGCTCAATCTCCTGATTCCCGTATTGCACTGCCAGGCTCTCACATTCGGCGATCGCCTGCATCGATTGTTGTGTAAATCTGTTAATATTCATACCTTCACCTCCCCAGTGATATTTTGGGGTCAAAACCACATTCCGATATCACATAAACAGGTTTTGATCCGCGTTTCTCTTCATACATAAATATATCACTGTCAACAGGTCCATCTATAAAGAATAATGAAAAAAATTATAAAATGTTTCTAAAAGATACATTATAAAGATCGATGATCCCTATCTCTTTTTGGGTAATAATATTGCAGCATCGGACATGGTCATATCCACGTTAAATAACATCTTTATCAGCCAGATAAAAAATATTATGACCAATATCGGTATCAGACACGACGTTACCATCATGACTGCGATCGCTTCCACAAACCTGCTAAGCAGCCCCGTAACATAGTCAACAATTGTCCCTGCAGCATTTTCTATCCATGAGACAAACTTTTCGATCCCGCTTGCGTCTTCATCAATAACACTGATCTTTCCGGCGATACTTATGGTCTGATCTATGTTCTCTTCATAGGCAGAGTATACTTTTTCGGAAGTCAGGACACCGACGGGCACCGCAAAATATACCGCAAGAGCGCATATGAAAAGTTTTGCGGAAAACAGTCTTACTCTTGATCTGTTGAATATCAATCCCACACCGAGGAATGCACATGCAAGCGGTACCAGCACTGAAAATGATACAAACCCTACCATCGTTAAAAGATACTTTTCAAGATACAGAGCGCTGAGAACAACCAAAAAATATTTTCCCAGCTCCGCAAACTCCTCTGCGATCGGGGTACACTGATCATCCGGCAATAATGAGATCCCGGCTGATGCCGCCGTCTCGCCCGCCGTCAGTTTCAAAACACTGTCTATCTCCCTGTCTATCTGTTCCATGGTATGGGCATGATTATCGGCATTTGTTGTATACGGTGTTATGAATATGATCGCGATCAATGCTACGATCAAAAGAATGAGTATGATTGGTGTTTTCTTTAAGATATCCATATTTTCCCCCGCACTATCTGACATATTCTATCTTATATTCTTCATTATCAATAAGTGAATCCACAAACGTAGCTATTACTTTTTCAGCATTTTCATCAGCCTTGTTTAAGATCCCTTTTTGAAGAGCCTTTTCCTTTGCGGCATCCTCAAAGGCCTTAAGAGAGGTGTTGTAGCTGCTCATGTCCAGTTTGTTCCAAAGGCCTTCCTTTTCCTCATATATCTTGAAACTGTCAAAATCTATATCGACACCTATTATCTTTGCCTGAGGAAGCTTTATGGTTAAGGTCTTTTTCTCATCATCCTTTTTTATCACTACATCATCGCATTCTATTCCTGCCGACACCACTCCGTCATAGCTGTATGTAAAACCGGCTTTGGAATCGAAAAACAGGATCTTTTTCGAACTTGAATATTCTTCTACCTGGGTAAAATAATACTCTTCGCTTATGAGCTGTCCCATGCGTCTGAGTCCGTCTTCAAGAATCTGAGTGTCAATTGTGACCTCTTCCTTTACTATCTGAACTCCGTCAAAAAGCTTCCCCTCATCCGAAGTATCTATACCCTTCGGATTTAAATTTGCGCCGTCCGATCCTTTTCCTTTAAACAGGATGATGATCAGGCACAATGCGATCGCTAATAATATTATGTCAACCGTAATGTAGATCTTAAATTCTTTTCCTTTTTTATCCATTTCACTTTACCCGACATTTCTATGATAATTTATCCTTATGCACGATAACTTTCCATTGGTCCGAGATAAGAATAAGGAAGATCGATCTCTTCTCTCCAAAGTATCAGCTTGTCAAATGATACATTGGGGCTTCCCGCCTGTATACAGATACTGTTCTTTCCTTTTCTTAACTCTAACTTTGATGTTATACGTCTGACATTGTCAAGAACCCCCTCACACCACTGAGGACAGGTATGTCCCGCATAAAAATCATCTTCAACAGCATTCAGTGCTACTTTATCCGTTTCGCCCGCAGAAACATACAATATCATATCATCGCCTGTTACTACAGGATTTCTCGAAAGTATATCCACCTCTATATTGTATATACCTTCTTCTGATGCTATCACGTCATATCGCAGATACGGTGCCTGAGGATCGTTTCTATAATCCTTCGTAACAGGGAAACATTTTACGGCATCACCCATACGTCCGAGGTGTTTTATGATCCTGAATCCCTCAGACATGTCTTTGCTTATGCTCTCGTTAAAATGTGCCGCTTCGATACAGATGATACCGTTACTCTCATAAAATGCGTCATATCCGGCTTCCGGGATCCTGTCTGCAATGATACAGAATTTTAGTTCGGTCTCATCTTTGTTTTCAAAACAAACTTTTATATCTACATCCGCCTGTTCACATCCGGACAGCTTATTCTTATCACATGTCAGTCTGATCTCTGCATAAGGTTTATCAACTATCCGTACGGTTTTCGTATCACATGAAGCTGTCAGCCAGTCTTTGTCGACAGTAACCTCATACGTAAAATCCACATCGCCTCTGCTCTCAAGTCTGACGGTAAGTTCATTTATATTCCCATCAGTCATAAATCTGTTAACGATCGGTTTACCAAACTGCCAGTGCGAACCGAGACTGTAATTACGATCCCCCACAATATAAGCGAATATCTTCGGCTTATGAATCGGGTTTACATAACTCGATGCAGGATATCCCCAGTCATAATCGTCCCATGTTCTGAGCCCGGTGTGTCCGGACTCAAGCATATGAACCCATTTGCCACCGCGCCACGCATTGAATTCTTCTATGAGTTTTCCCATAAAACCGGAGCGTTCCTTTATACTGTCCGCATATTCATTGGCTGCAAGGCTCCTGTTCTTTGAAAGATATTCATTCAGTCCCGCTTCAAGTGTCATCAAAAGTATATTGAGACTTCCCACAAACTGGTAATAGAACAGACTCTTATATGCCTCCAGCACACCGTCCTTTAAAGTTGCTCTCAGTTCTTCAGCAATATCAAGCAGTTCATTTGCGAAACTCATCATTCGTTTCGTTTCTCCAAATGAGACCGGATCATATATACCGGGGGATAACGACTCGGGTTTTCTCAATGCATTTAAACGTGTCACTCCCTCAATGAGTTTTTTCATTTTGTTCTTTTCATCCTCATCAAGATCCCCATGAAAATGTATGTCAAGCCACTCGTCCAAAAATGCATCCGTCATATTCGGGCGGCTCCATGTCTCATAATCATAGGCAAGTGCCATGAAATAGGTAAGCGGGTATTCATTTCCTTTAAGATCGCCCACATTTACGATCCACTCTTTTCTTACCCCGTACTCGTAAGCCTGTGTCATCTGTTCCCAGGTTTTAGTAAGTCTGCTCGTATTCTGCCATTCGTAACTGATCGGCCCGCCGTGATAATCAAAATGATAATACATACCGTATCCGCCCGGATGTGAGCGCTCATCTTCAGTCGGAAGTCCTCTGGTATTTGCCCAGTTGTCATCACTTAACAGAAAAATAACGTCCTTCAGTTCTTCCCAGTCTTTCAGACCTTCGCAGGTCTCATCACCGTAGTAATAATCCTCAACCTCTTTGTAGATCGCAAGTACTCTGGGGATCTCTTTAAGATCATCACCTATACATTCCTTTAAGAGTTTATGCTGGGTGATGATGGCGTCCTTGACAACGTTTATGTTGTCTGCCATTGTGGCATCTTCACCCAAAAGCTTACTGTCTGCTTCACCTCGCATTCCGATGGTATACAGGTTTTCGAATTTTTTATTCCGGTTAAGTCCGTCTCTCCAGAATTCGGTAATGGCTTCTTTATTGTTTATGAAATTCCATGAATTGCTCTGTCCGTAGTTGCTGTATACCTTCTGCCATTCCTCTCCCGCTCTGCAAAGAGGTTCATGATGCGATGTACCCATGATGACTCCCAGGCAATCTGCAAGTTTTGCATTTTCTATACCCGGACCGTCCTGTGAAAAGATCGAACTCCACATGGCAGGCCAAAGAAAATTGCCCCTCATGCGAAGCAAAAATATAAATATATGCTTATAGCACTCCGATGTAAAACCGCCGAATCTGTCACGACTCCATCCACCGAAAGCCGGCCATTCATCGTTTATAAAGAATCCTCTGTATTCTACGGAAGGAACCTTTGATACAAATACATCCGTTACTCTCTCCTTCAGACTCTTATCTTTTTTGAGAAAAGATGAGGTTAACATAATATTGTCGTTTTCTTTAGGGTCACAGTCTCCAAAGTATGCAAGTGAAGTCACGCCACATGCTTCGGATATCTTAAACATGCCATAAATAGTTCCTCGTTTATCGCTGCCTGCGACCAAAATAACCTGTCCCGTACGCTCAGGGTCAAGAGCAGAGAAGTCGATCTGTGATATAAAAAAGCTTTCTTTTTTGTCAGTGATCAATTTTATGTCAACCAACTCGCTACCGTATAATTTATTCAATATCTCACTTCTGCCTATTGTTGCAAATATGATCACCCGGCTTGATGTACACTCTTCAACACTCGCACTGATATATGGTCTGTTCTTACAAACACTTTCTATATCGTCCGCAACAACATCAGCGATCTTTTTTACTCCTTCAAAAGCAGAATCCTCAACAAGCAATTCTGCCGAAATCCCGTCTTTAATGATATCAAACTGCATATCTAACCCCTTCTAATCCTCTAAAAGTCTTTTCAATTCCTGATACAGCCTTCCTATCGGGAGACCGACCACGTTATAATAGTCTCCTTCTATTGCTTCTATATATTTTGCAAAAGAGCCCTGTATGCCATATGCTCCCGCTTTATCCATCGGTTCACCGCTTTTAATGTAACTGTCTATCTCATCCTCATCGATGGGATATACTTTAACCTTAGTCTCCTCATAAAAGCCATATTCCCCGACGCGTCCGTCCGAGGACATAAAAACAAAGGAAACTCCCGTAAATACGCTGTGTTTTCTCCCCGACAGTCTTAACAGCATTCGCTTTGCATCTTCTTCATCTGTCGGTTTTCCCAATATCTCACCGTCCGCAGCTACTATTGTATCGGCTCCGATAATAATAAGATCCTGATCTGATGCAATATCAGAATGCGTTTCATTGTAAGCCTTTATGCCTGAGGCTACGTCCAGTGCCTTTTGTCTCGAAAGCTCCATGCATACTTCATCCGGTCCGGAGCTTGTGATCGTCTCCTCACTATCGGAAGGACATACCAAAAACTCAAATCCGATCTGTTCAAGCAGCTGTTTTCTTCTCGGCGAACCCGAAGCCAATATGATCTTATAATCAGTTTTCATCTGTCTGTTCATCTTTTCCTTATAGTAATATATTCTTTTTCAATACATATAGATTATAGCAAAATACCTTCACTAAACATAGATGATTTGTGTTAGAATGTCTCTATGGATATTTTTGATTATATGCGTGAAACAAATAAAGAAAAGGAATCGCCTTTAGCTGCAAGATTAAGACCACTTACCTTGGATGAAGTCGTAGGTCAGGAACATATCATAGGTAAGGATAAGTTGCTTTATCGAGCCATTAAAGCCGACAAACTCAGCTCAGTTATCTTTTACGGACCTCCGGGAACCGGAAAGACCACCCTTGCCAAGGTCATAGCCAACACCACCAGCAGTGAATTCATGCAGATCAATGCCACGACTTCCGGCAAAAAAGATATGGAAGATGTCATTGAAAAAGCAAAGAACATACGTGGCATGTATGACAGACGTACCATTCTTTTCATAGATGAGATCCACCGTTTCAATAAAGCACAACAGGATTATCTGCTGCCTCATGTTGAAGACGGTACAGTAATACTGATAGGAGCCACCACCGAGAATCCCTATTTCGAAGTAAACGGTGCTCTTATCTCACGTTCTCACATATTTGAACTGAAGCCTTTGTCAGCAGAAAATATAAAGACTCTCATAACGAGAGCCCTTGAAGATGAAGACCGTGGCATGGGAGTATATAAAGCAGACATAACACCCGATGCCTTAGAGGGTCTGGCTGATATCTGCGACGGTGATGCAAGACATGCATTGAATGCGATCGAGCTCGCCGTCATGACAACCGATCCCGCAGATGACGGCAAGATCCATATTACTTCACAGATCATTGAAGACTGTATCCAGAGACGCGTCATGAGATTTGACAAGACCGGAGACAATCACTACGATACGATCTCCGCTTTTATAAAGAGCATGCGCGGTTCGGATCCCGATGCTGCCGTTTACTATCTTGCAAAGATGATAGAGAGCGGCGAAGATGTGAAATTCATAGCGCGCAGGATCATGATATGTGCCAGTGAGGATGTGGGCAATGCAGATCCGCAGGCTCTCCAGGTGGCAGTTGCAGCCGCTCAGGCAGTGGAAAGAGTCGGATGGCCCGAATCAAACATCATCCTGTCTCAGGCTGTTACCTATGTAGCGACCGCTCCAAAGAGCAATGCAGCTGTATGCGCGATCGAAGAAGCTCAAAATGCTGTAAGAGAAACAGGTAATCTGCCTGTTCCCGTTCATCTGCAGGATGCCCACTACAAAGGGGCAGCAAAACTTGGTCACGGCATAGGCTACAAATATGCACATGACTACAAGAATAACTATGTAAAACAGCAGTATCTGCCTTATGAATTATCCGGAAAGGAATTCTACAAACCGTCA
>CACZSE010000127.1 GCA_902783735.1 uncultured Lachnospiraceae bacterium | reverse complement strand
GGTCTGGGTGTCATATGCAGAAAGTACAGCATTCCGGTATATGCTACACCCGATACCATAGAGGCGATCAAGTCATATAAGTATCTGGGCAAGGTGGAGGATGATATCTTTCATCCGATCCCGGCGGATGTTGACTGGAATATTAAGGATGTGACCATAAGGGCATTTAAGACCAGTCACGATGCGGCCGATCCCGTGGCCTATACATTTTCGTCAGAAGGTAAGAAGATCGCAGTGGCGACCGACATGGGCAACTTTACCGATTACACCGTGGAAAACCTTATGGGAATGGATTCCATACTTTTAGAAGCCAATCATGATATAAGGATGCTGCAGGTTGGACCCTACCCTTATCCTTTGAAAAGAAGGATACTTTCCGATGAGGGACATCTGTCAAATGAGGCTTCGGGAAGACTTCTCTCACAGATATTAAATGATAAGATGAACAGTATCTTTTTGGGGCATCTTTCCAAGGAGAACAACATGCCGGAGCTGGCTTATGAAACGGTTCGTGTAGAGATAGATGCTGCGGACAATAAATACAGAGCAAATGATTTTAAGATCATGATAGCAAAGAGAGACACACCTTCTGAGGTTGTCAATCTGTAAATACATTAAGAAAGGATTTTTTAAAAGTGAACAAGACCATAATAACAGTAGTAGGACATGATACCGTGGGGATCATAGCAAAGGTATGTACATATCTTGCCGATAACAACATCAACATCCTTGATATTTCCCAGACAATCCTCCAGGGATATTTTAATATGATGATGATAACCGATATGACGCAGGCTAAAAAACCGTTTTTGGAGGTGAGTGACGAGCTTGCAAAATTGGGAGAGAGTATCGGCGTTATAATAAAGTGTCAGCGCGAAGAGATATTCAACAGCATGCACAGAATATAGACACAAATTAACAGGAAGGATCATATCTGATATGATAAACATTTTTGAGGTTGCAGAGACCAATGACATGGTCGAGAAGGAAAATCTTGATGTCAGGACCATTACCCTGGGTATCAGTCTTCTCGATTGCATAGATGACAATATCGACAGATTAAATGAGAATATATATAACAAGATCTGCACAGTGGCAAAGGATCTTGTTAAGACAGGTGAAGACATATCAAAGGAATTCGGTATTCCCATCGTGAATAAGCGAATAAGCGTTACGCCGATCGGTCTTATCGGTGCGTCGGCATGTAAGACTACCGATGATTATGTGAGCATAGCAAAGACTCTCGATAAGGCTGCTGTCGCAGTAGGAGTGAACTTTATAGGCGGATTTTCAGCTCTTGTAGCTAAGGGCATGACACCTTCGGAAGAATTGCTCATCAGATCGATACCGGATGCTCTTTGCAGTACGGAAAGGATCATGAGCAGTGTTGTACTCGGTTCAACAAAGACCGGCCTTAACATGGACGGTGTAAAACTCATGGGCGAGGTCATTAAGGAGACCGCAAGAAAGACAAAGGACAATGATTCGATCGGATGTACAAAACTGGTTGTTCTTTGCAACGCTCCCGATGACAATCCGTTCATGGCAGGTGCATTTCACGGTGTGACCGAGGCGGACAGCATCATAAATGTCGGAGTCTCTGGCCCCGGAGTAGTTAAATATGCTCTTGAAAAGGTGCGTGGAGAGAACTTTGAGATTCTTTGCGAGACCATAAAAAAGACCGCATTTAAGGTTACAAGAGTTGGACAGATGGTCGCAAGGGAAGCATCAAAGAGACTCGGAATCCCTTTCGGTATAGTGGATCTGAGCCTTGCACCCACACCGGCTATCGGTGACAGTGTGGCAGATATCCTTTGTGAGATAGGGCTTGAACAGACAGGAGCTCCCGGTACGACAGCAGCGCTCGCACTTTTAAACGATTGTGTTAAAAAGGGCGGTGTAATGGCATCGAGCTATGTGGGCGGTTTAAGCGGTGCATTTATACCGGTCAGCGAGGATCAGGGCATGATCGATGCCGTAAATGCAGGAGCGCTTACCATTGAAAAACTTGAAGCCATGACCTGCGTATGTTCGGTAGGACTTGACATGATAGCGATACCCGGCGATACCCCCGATACCACCATTTCGGGCATCATAGCCGATGAACTTGCAATAGGAATGATAAATCAGAAGACAACAGCGGTAAGAGTCATTCCGGTCATCGGAAAAGGTGTTGGTGAGAATGTCGAATTCGGAGGTCTTCTGGGACATGCTCCGATCATGCCGGTAAACGGCTTCAGCTGTGAAGCTTTTGTAAACAGAGGAGGCAGGATCCCTGCTCCTATACACAGCTTTAAGAATTGATATCATTATATTTTTGATAAAAGGGTTAAAAGGAGGTTTTTATGGGTAATGTAACAGCAAAAAATCCGATCATGCCGGGATTCTATCCCGATCCGTCGATCTGTGCGGTGGGAGAGGATTATTATCTTTGCAATTCAACATTTGCATATTTCCCCGGACTGTCACTGATGCACAGTAAGGATCTGGCGCATTGGGAGCAGATAGGAAATGTTCTTGACAGACATTCACAGCTGCCGCTTAAGGGAGCGGATCATTCACAGGGACTTTTTGCTCCGACCATAAGATACTACAACGGTGTATTCTATGTAATATGCACAAATGTAACACATGGCGGAAACTTTATAGTAACGGCAACAAACCCCGAGGGACCATGGTCTGAGCCTCATTATCTTGAGGATGCAGACGGTATAGATCCTTCGCTCTTCTTTGATGATGACGGAAAATGCTATTATATAGGCACGCATCCGAATCCGGACGGAGTAAAATATAACGGCGACTGGTTCATATATATCTGTGAGGTGGACCTTGAGAACTGGAAGCTTAAAGGAGAAAAAAAGAATGTCTGGAACGGTGCTTTAAAGGGCTGTATCTGGCCTGAAGGACCTCATATCTATAAAGAGAACGGATATTATTATATCATGCATGCAGAGGGCGGAACCGGTCCTGAACACTCAGTCATGATTTGCAGGAGCAAAGATATATGGGGACCTTACGAGAATAACCCGAAGAATCCCATACTCACCCACAGACATCTCGGTAAGGATTATCCGATCAAATATGTGGGACACGGCGACATCATCAAAACACCGAACGATGAATGGTACATGACTGTACTTGCGGTAAGACCGCTTGAGAGATATACGACCATGGGAAGAGAGACCTTCCTGGCAAAGTTTATCTGGGAGGATGACTGGCCGGTTGTAAATCCGGGAGTAGGCATGCTGACCGATACAGTGGAGATCGATCTTCCCGAATGGAATCCCCTTAAGGATCCCGAGTCATATACAAACAGGACCAGGAGAAAAACTGCAATACCCGGAACCGAAAGAGAATACATATTT
The DNA here is from genome assembly GCA_902783735.1 of uncultured Lachnospiraceae bacterium. GTDB lineage: Bacteria > Bacillota > Clostridia > Lachnospirales > Lachnospiraceae > Colinaster. The sequence continues at coordinate 813 of CACZSE010000127.1, read as the reverse complement.
GAGAATATGTCAGTACTTGGAGACGAGTTCTTGTTCTTAAGAAATTATCCGGAAGATATGTATAAACTGGTCGAAGGAGAAGGACTTAAGCTTAAGGCCGGCAAGGAGGACATCAAAGCTGTAGGAAGCCCTTCGTATGTATGCATAAGACAGCAGCATCATCATTTCAGATCATCTGCCATAATTGATATAAGTGAATTAAAAGCGGGTGAGACTGCAGGTCTTGTTCTTATGCAGAATAACCTTTACAACTTAAGGGCGGAAATAACCGACGATAAAGCAAACATGATCTTATGCCAAAACGGAGAAGATAAGGTCATCGGCTCTGCGGATAAAGAAAAAGTAACAAAGAACGGTATTGTAGAAGTATCAATAGTAGTGGACGGCCTAAATACCAAAGCATATGTTGCGGACGTAATGCTTGGAGAAGCATCGGTAGCAGATCTTTCAACCGAAGTGGCCGGCGGCTTTGTAGGATGCTGTATCGGTATCTATGCAACGGCAAACGCAAAAGACAGCGATACATACGTAACCTTCAAAGAACTGACATATAAGCAACTCGAGAATAAATAATATTAGCAACAAATAGAACCGGGTAATACATATCCATAGATATGTATTACCCGGTTCTATATTAATAGTATTCCGAACGTTCCCAAAGTAAGATCGTTGATATCTTTTTTGAAGACCGTATCGGGTCTCGGTACTTAGCGATTCAGACGCGTAAGTGGCTGAGAGCTCAGTACCGTTAGGGCACCAATCAGGGGCATTATCATCAATATCCCCCCAAAATAAGATCGTTGATATCTTTTT
>CACZSE010000126.1 GCA_902783735.1 uncultured Lachnospiraceae bacterium | reverse complement strand
TCGTTTTAATAAGATAAAATGTTAAAAGGTTCAGGCCTGTTCACAACTTTGAACGTGCCTGAACCTTTTATCTTATTTTGTAAATGTACCATACCGGGCAACAGCTTCATCTATGGAGATCTCATCTCTTGCAACAAGAAAAACCGACTGTCTCACCTGAATAAGAGCATCGTCCGTCAATCCGATCACTTCCGGCGAAAGGATCCCGGATTGCGGAACATTTCCAAATGCGGCATACATGCTGTTAAATGACAGGTCTTTTGTCGGAGACATAAGCCCCTTATTCCTTGCCAGCTCATTCAATTCCTTTGATGTGATCAGAAAACGCATAAATTCATTGGCCATGTCCCGATTTGAACTGTTTTTATTTACAGAGAACTGAAGATTTGGCATATCAACGAAAGTAACACCATCATCCGATATCGGAATGGGAACAAAAGAGTATTCAAAAGGATCTGCGATAAATTCCTCTGAACGACTTTCCCTTTTCTTTGTTCCGGATACGGTATCTCCGGAGCATGCCATCATCGGGATATCTCCCTTAAAGAATCGAAGAATAACAGCATCATAATTATCTTCTATCTCATCACATGCATTAAGATCAACACATCCGTCGTCCATAAATGCGGCAATCTTCTCAAGTGACGGACGAACATATTCACCTGCCGAAGCATCAAGAGAATTCAGCTTTCTGACAGCCTCTTCATCATTGGCTACGGTATTGCAGAAAAACGGATAGATCGACAAGGTGAAAACCGAGGTAGTCTCACTTTTTGTGAAGCCCATCATGGGATTATCGTATCCCTTTTCGCGAAAAGCTTTACATACCTCCAGGAGTTCCTTGTAAGTAGTCGGGACACTCAATCCTTCTTTATCAAATATCTTTTGATTGACAAGCATTCCATAGGTGTTCGAGAAGACCGGAACCATTGGAAGCGTACCGTCATCCGTGTTCAAAAGAATATTGCTTCGAATACAGTCCAGATCGAGTCCCAAAGCGGGATCGGCCAGATTTTCGGCATGATCGATCGATGATTTATACTGATCCCGTCCATACATCCATGAATAATTGACATAGATGTCAGGTGCATCATTTCCGTCCAGTACCGTGCCGATCATGTTGTTGTAGTCATCAACCTTTGTATACACCAGTTCCGCATTGGGATAATACTCATTGAAACGGTCGAATTCTACCTCCAATGCTTCAAAATTATCATAGCCACCGGCAATTCTGATATTGCAGCTTACGTTTGTATCCTTAGCCGGCACAAAGCCTTCTTCAGCAGTCGATTTCTGATCACTCTTACCGCAAGCGGTTAAGCTTATGACCAAGATCAACGCTAAAAGAATACTCATCGATTTTTTCATAGTTCTCATCTTCCTTCCTTGATCCTTCGTATCTCTTTTATAACCAGTTTTACATCGATCGGTTTTGCAATATGTCCGTTCATTCCCGCATCCATACATTCAGTAATGTTTTCGGAAAAAGCATCTGCCGTCATCGCAATAATAGGAATTGATGATGCCCATGAACCCTCCAGTCTTCGTATTTCTCTCGTCGCATCAAGTCCATTCATCTCCGGCATCTGTATATCCATAAAGATCAGTGCATAACTGTCTTTCGGCGCTGTGCTGATCATATCAACACAGACACGTCCGTTTACCGCACGGTCACTTGTTATCCCAAATGCAGAAAGCATGGCAGATATGATCTCCCAGTTGATATCTATATCTTCGGCCACAAGAATATGTAATCCCTGCAGATCCGAATAATCATCCTCAGGCTCTGCAACCTTTGACTCATTTCCCATCAGATTGTTGATCTTATCATAAAGCGTGGATCTGAAAAGCGGCTTGGTTATAAACCCGTTCGCCCCTGCAGCTTTTGCCTTATCTTCAATATCTGACCAGTCATATGCAGATATCAGCAGGATCGGTACATCTGCATCTATCTCCGTTCGTATACGACGGATCGTTTCGAGTCCGTCTATTTCAGGCATTTTCCAATCGACTATGATCACATTGTAATCCTTACCGGCCAGGTGTCTGTGCTCGATCATGCCAAGAGCTTCCAATCCGCCGGGCGCCTGCTCAACCGATGCTCCAAGAGAATCCAGTGTGTCGGTGGCTGTCCGAAGCATGGTCTCATCGTCATCTACGATCAGAACATCAAGGGGATCAAGCCTCATATCTTCTCTCTGCCTGTCTGCTATCTTTATATCCAGAATGACCGTGAAGGTTGTTCCTTTTCCCTGCTCACTCTGACACTCGATCGTTCCGCCCAGTAACTCGACCATCTGCTTGGTTATCGCCAGTCCAAGGCCCGTTCCCTGAATGCTGTTAACACGACTGTCTACCTGCCGTGAGAACGGCTTGTACATACTCTCCATAAACTCGGGGCTCATTCCGATACCGGTATCTGCCACAATATAAGTCAGTCGTACGCATCCGGGCGTCTCGCTGTTTTCCTCGCGCAGATTGACACTGACACTTCCACCCGGTTCAGTGTATTTGATGGCATTGGAAAGTATATTTATATATATCTGGTTCAGACGGAGCTGGTCCGTATATAAATATTCCTTTTCTATTCGATCAACGTTGAAACTGAAATCGATATTCTTTTCTTTGATCATCGGTTGAGAGATATTTACAAGATTCTCAACTGTTTCAACAATGGAAAATGTCAACGGGCTCAATTTCAGATTGCCGCTTTCAACCTTCGATATATCCAAAATATCATTGATCAATGTCAGAAGATGATTGCTTGCAAGACTGATCTTACGAAGGCTCTCTCCGGTAAACTGCGCATCTTCCGTATTTTTTTCGGCTAAGGCGGTAAGCCCTATTATGGCATTCATCGGAGTACGAATATCATGAGACATTGTAGAAAGGAAATCGGTCTTTGCTTTATTTGCCGACTCGGCCTTTATTGCCGTAATCTGAAGGCGCTTATTCAAATAGAGCATATAGAACAGATCACTTAAGAACAGTAACAGCAGACCTACGGACACAACTCCGAACAGTACCCAGTTTCCGTTCTTAACATTAAGATCATTTGCCGGGACAAGACTCAGCAAAGTCCATCCCTCTGTAGTCGATATCGGAGTAAAAGCAAGTACACACTCCTGGCCGTGCGAGTTTATCATTGAAACATATCCCGTGGATGAAGTGATTCTGTCAAACAATTTCTTTGAATCCTCAGGGGTTGTCGGATTATAAGACTTGAAAAACTCAAAGAAGCTCGAGTTCTTGAAATTGCTTCCTTTGAGTATATAATCGCCGTTGACATCGATCATGGATAACTCAGCGTTTATAAGTTCACTCTGCGGAAAAACCCACTTTTGTTCTATTGCCGCGATTGGGATAACACGGAGCAAAACCGCTTCCTCGCATGAACTGTTTTCTGATCCGTTTACCTTTATAATATTGCAGAAAGCCAGTGACTGCTCTCCATTCATCGGATTAGTGTAAGCCCGGGTTATATTTACCGATCTCCCGATCTCATCAATCCAGTCCACGTCCTTAAGGATATCCAACCTCTGATAAGAGACAGAGAATTCGTCATCGGTTCCGAGTTTCGGGCGCGTTGAAATACCCGTAAGCGAATCTAACTGTATCAGGTGCGCCGAAGTATTTTCAAGAACATGCGAAGAACGGATATAATCAGCCGCCTCTTCCAAAGTCATGTTACTGCTGTTGATATATTTTGCCCATACATCGCAAATACTCTGTTCGCCTTCCAGGTAATTCTCCGTTACCTGTTCCATTGTAACCGTAGTGTTTTTAAAATGTTCGATCTGTCTGTTGTACGAGTCCCGGTTTTCATATCCGGAATAGATAACGACGAAGGTCAGTATAACAGCTATAATGATCACGTTGACAAAAATGATTAAGGATCTTTTCATAGTCTATTCTCCATGCCGTGGTGACAGGCACGTTCACAGAACGTTCACGGTGACAGGCACGTTCACACTTTTTTCAAATTTGCCCCCGAATCTTACTTTTTAAAAAGTCCGCCTGCAAGATTCTTAAGATCTCCAAGGTCTAACTTTCCATCGGCTACCGCTGCCTGAACCTTCTTGATGTCATCTTCGGAAACATCGATGTTTGCCTTCTTTAAAAGCTCTACTCCCTGCTTCGGATCGGCTTTTGCTATCTTAGCCATAAGCTCCTTGTTCTCATTCACCTTTTTAATGATCTCAGTAATGTCTGC
>CACZSE010000125.1 GCA_902783735.1 uncultured Lachnospiraceae bacterium | reverse complement strand
AGCAATTCGTGACACGGATGTCACGAAAGGCGGTCCTGTCAGGATGACAGATGACCGCCGTTTGCGTCAGTAAAAATATAATTCACTTATGTGATACTTAGAGATTCATGTTTAACGAGTCGTAAAAAAACGACAGGGTTTTAATATTTGTCGTAATTGAGCTTTTTAACACATCCGATCGCAACAGAGCCGGGACCGATGTGGCATGCAATGCTGAGAGCAAGCGGATCGTGCCATGAAACTTTAAGGCCAAGAGCAGCTTCGATCTCTTTGACATAATCATCGACACTGTCAATCTCGGTGTAAGCACAGAAAATGAAGACATTGTCATCGTTGAAACCGCCAAAACGTTTTTCACAATCATCTTTAATGGCATTGAACATTATGTTCTTGCCCTGAGAAAAGGTTCTGGCCTTAGCAAAAGCATCAAGCTTTTCACCCTGTATGGTAAGAACAGGTTTGATCTTTAAAAGCTCACCCAAAGTAGCTGCCGCGGGAGTGATACGACCGCCTTTTTTCAGATACTTAAGGGTATCGAGCATGATATAAATAGAAGAATTGAATTTGTCCTCAATGAGAATGTCATGGATCTCTGATGCGGACTTACCGCGTTTTGCAAGCTCCAAAGCATCGAGAACGGACTGACGCTGAGTAACACTTATTCTCTGATTGTTGACAACAACAACCTTACCGTCATATTCCTGAGATAACATGTATGCAGTCTGACAGGAACCGGATAAACCGCTGCTCATCGGAATATAAAGGACTTCATCATGAGTCTTTAAGGCTTCATCCCAAGCATTCATGACATTGTCCGGACTCGGCTGCGATGTCATGACATCACTTCCGCTTCTTATCATTTCATAGAACTGTTTCTGCGTAAGATTAATACCTTCATAGTAATCCACATTATCTATTGTAAAGGGCATGGGGATGACCGTAATGCCCAACTTTGCAGCCTGCTCCTGAGTTATACCTGAATTGCTGTCTGTAATTACTGCTATCTTTTTCATATCTTATCCATTCTGAAATTAGAATCAAACAAATCAGATTTATTTTACTTTTATATAGTTCTAAAGTCAACCGGATTTATATTGGTCTCATTTAACTTTGATAATATGCTGTCAAGCTTGTCCCTGTCAGGATCATCCAAAAGCTTTTGGGCGCATACGGAGGCTTTCCTCAATATCTCACTGTCATTATATATATCACCGATATAGAATCCGAAATCTCCGCTCTGGCGAATACCGAATATATCGCCCGGACCTCTCAGCTTAAGATCTTCATCGGCTATCTTAAAGCCGTCATTTGTTTCATTCAGAATAGATAATCTGTCCATTGTCTTTTTATCGTTCTTTGAAGACATAAATATGCAATAGCTCTGCTCCTTGCCTCTTCCGACTCTGCCTCTTAACTGATGAAGCTGTGCCAGTCCGAATCTCTCACTGTTTTCGATCATTATGACGGTAGCATTCGGCACATCTATACCTACCTCTATTACTGTTGTAGAAACAAGTACATCTATGAGCCTGTCCTTAAACCTCTGCATTATATCGTCCTTCTGGGCGGCACTCATCTTTCCGTGTAGATATTCTACGTTTATGCTTTCGGGCAGATGCGAAGAAAGTTTGGCGGCATAATCTACAACATTTTCAAGATTATTGTCCGCCCCTTCTTCTATCTGAGGACATATTACATATGCCTGATGTTTATTCATGACCTCTTTAGTGATAAATTCATATGATCTGTTTCTGAATTTTGTACCAACAACACAGTTTTTTATGGGTATCCTGTCACCGGGGAGTTCATCTATGACAGATATCGAAATATCTCCGTATAGTATCATGGCCAGTGTTCTGGGGATGGGCGTGGCACTCATGACCAAAAGATGCACATCCTTTCCTTTATTGACAAGAGATTCTCTTTGATGGACGCCGAATCGGTGCTGCTCATCGGTAATAACAAGTGTCAGATCGTTATAATTGACCTTCTGCTGAAATACAGCATGAGTTCCGATAATGATATCGGCTCTCTTTTGTTCGATGTCCGAATAAGCATTTTTTTTATCTTTTGCAGTCATGCTTCCAAGCAAAAGCAAAGGATGTATATTCAGATCATATAAGGAAGCCATGCTTACGATCTTTTCATAATGCTGTCTTGCCAAAACCTCGGTCGGAGCCATGAGAACTCCCTGATGGGTATTTACCGAATTCATGATAAGAGCAAGAAAAGCGATGATGGTCTTTCCGCTGCCCACATCTCCCTGAATGAGTCTGTTCATGCATATACCCGAAGTCATGTCATTTTTAACATCATTCCAGGCACGCAGCTGGGCATTGGTCAGCTTATAAGGAAGCTTTTCGATGAGTCTGTTCGTATCGGCAGTTTCGATCATAGATTCTTCAAACGGTATATTTCTTGTCAGATTCGAATCGGTCTTCATCTCGAGGATAAAGCTTAAAAATTCATGAAAAACAATACGCTGTCTGGCTTTGATATAATCATCTGTATTCAAGGGAAAATGAATATGATTCACAGCTTCGCAAAATGACATATCCTCGTTCGCTATCTCATCCAGGCCGTCATCCGGAACAGAGACATTCAACAGAGCCTGCTTTACCGCTTTGCTTACAGTATTGTTTGTAAGCCCCTTGGTAAGAGGATATAAAGGCTGAAGCGTACCCTCTATTTCATTATATTGATCGATAGTATATATCTTGGGATGAGACATTGAAAAACTTTTGTCACGACCCGACTCCAGAATCCCGCGTATGACATATTCTTTATCGGGAGAAATCTGCTTTTTAAGATATGGAGAATTGTAGAATGTAAGCCGGATGCTTATATT
>CACZSE010000124.1 GCA_902783735.1 uncultured Lachnospiraceae bacterium | reverse complement strand
TTTTTCATCCGTCCATACAAATGTAATGTCCTTTGAACCATACTTGATCGGTGAACCATTATACATGAGTGTTGGCTTGATCTGATTCTTCTTTTTATCCTTATATTGTGCTGTAAGTGAATCATTTTCGGCCGTGAGCTTATCAAGAGGCATGGGAACTATATCAAAGTATACAGTCTCACTTCCCGAATAATTTCCTTTCAGCTTGATCATGATCTGCGGCTTTTTCTTAGGATCACTTATAGCCTTTGAGACATTTTTATTATTCTTGTAGGTAATGGTATAGTCAGTCTTTTCGGTCAAGAGCTTATAACCCTTATAAACATTTATCTCAGGCTTTATTGGATTTCCCGTATAGAAATACTCAGCATTTTCATTTAATCCTGCGACCCATATATTTGCTTTATCTCCGTTATAGGCGATATCAGGATTTATCTGCTCTCCCTTGTCATCCTTTTCAACAACCTCAGACGGAAGGATGGTAACAACGCATACAGCCTTAACATTCTCATCAGCATTTGAGATCGCAGTTATCTCGACTGAAGCAGGTATACCAAGACCTGTCTTTTCATCCGTTCCTGATTTAAGTGCTGTCACAAGTCCGTTCTCATCTACTTTTGCAAATGTCTCATCCGAGCTCGTCCATCTGACAGACTTATCCTTTGCATTTGCCGGATTGATGACAGCTGAAAGCTTAACAGTCCCCTTCGGATAGACCGAAGCCTGATTCAGGCTTAATACTATCTCAGCCACATTTGAATCGTCCGCATTGGGCGACGGTGATGGTGACGGAGAAGGATCGGGTCCCGGATCCTCACTCTTTATTACATTGATAACAAATTCTGCGCTGATCTTTTCATTTTTTGCACTTTTTGCAAATATTGTAACTTCACCGATCGATATACCTTTTACATAACCATCTTTATCTACTGTAGCTTTCTTTTTGTCAGATGAACTCCATATTACATCCTGAGAAGCCTGATAGGGTGTGACTTCTGCCAAAAGACGAATTGTTTTACCCACAGCCAGTCTTGCCACTCCGCTAATACTTCCACTTTCACAATTTATATAAATTGCTTCAGGCTCTGATTCCTCTGATCTTAGTAAAAGTTGTTTTTCATTTTTCCCTGCTATCTTAACATATTCATTACCTTCTTCATCCTTAAATACTGCGGGAAGATCAGGCTGTGATATGAATTCAGGAAGGTTTGCGGGCAGTCTGATGCATCTAATAGAGAGACTTCCGCTCTCAATACTGCCTTCATTGTTATATGCAATACTGTCACTGCACAGTGCATACTTATTACTTCCAAAGATCGCCTCACTAAGATCAAGTTCATCAAGAGTTTTACAGCCAAACATCCTGCTTGATGAATATACGCTCTCAATATGACTAAGATCAAATTTACCAAGTGTAAGTTTTCTGACTGCGGGCATATTGAACATCGCTGATGCATTCATAAGAGAAGCTGTATTAAAGCTGCTGATGTCGAGCTCATCCATGATATTCAATGTAAACATACCCTGCATAAGTTCTACGCCGGATACATCAAATCCATCACCGAATATGATCGTCTTACAGTTTGGAAGATCAAACATACCGGACATATCTTTTACTTTTGATGTATTGAAATTTGAAAGATCCAATTTGGTAAACGCAGGTCCTCTGCTCAGGCTGTTTCCAAACTTATGCTCGGTTTCCCTTATTACTTCGCCTTTATCGTTCATCCTTGTCTCGATAAGCTTTGTATGTGCATCACATCCGAACATTACAGCCATATCCGTACAGCCGGATGTATCCAGCTTTTCAAGATTTTCTATCGAACCGTCAGAAAGTGAGGAACAGCTCATAAACAGTTCGCTCATGTCCTCAACACCACCGGTTTTGGGTTCTTTGGGAAGAACAATTTTCGTAAGTCCTGCATTGTTAGAGAACATACCGCGCATGCTCTTTACCTTTGAAAAATCAAAAGCGCTGACATTTAATTCGGTAAATGTACCATGTGCGACCGCCGGGGCATTGTGTGATACCTTGCTGCCTGAATAGCCTACACCTCCAAACATATATGACATATCAACTGCACTTGATGTATCAAAATTAGAAACATCGGGATTACCGGCATATAACTGATAGAACATATATGAAAAGTCAGTAACTTTTGAAGTATTAAGCGTACATACATCCAAAGGCTCTCCCAGTCTCTGACCGTAGAACATCCGGCTCATGTTTGTAACATTACTCGTATCAAATGCTTTTATATCAAGTCGTCCAAGAAGGTTTCCCGGTTTTTCAGCATTGTTATTTATCTCATTGCCCCAAAACATTCCGGACATATTTGTGATATTGCTTCCGACAGTACCTGTCTTTCCACCGATCACAATACCTTCCATGGGTCCGTTAAGGTGAAACAGATCCGAACAGTCTTCAGGGAATCCAACGCCTTCTTCTACTGTAAGCGTTCCGGTCATAGAAGGATATTTATCTCCGTATTGAGCTGTTGCAAGCCTTACATCATAAGTTTTTGATGTTGTCTGATCTGTCCACTTCGCAGGTATGCTCCAGTCATCCATCACATAATTAGAAAGATCGTCAGCATAACGAAACTCCTTGTAATTACCTAAGGATATCCTTCCCTGTATTGAAGAATACTCTGAATCATCCTTTGCGGGGGATATTCCGAATATCGTAACTGTATTCTTCTCATCGTCACGCAGGTAGATATATGGTGCCATTGAAAATGTGCCCATCAGATCCTTGCTGTAAATCTCGTCATTGTAATACTTTTTGACGCCATTGCCTTCATATCCGTCGCCAAAGTATAATGCATATCTTTTCGATTCTTTTTCAATGTATTTTACCGTTGCAAAAACTCTGGAATAGTATTTCCATTGTCCGTCCTCTGCGTCCTGATAGTCATCATCATAATGAAACCAGTTTTCTAATGAGTTCCAGTCTGAATCTTTGCCTGCATCATACATAAATGCTATTATCGCAATGGGATTAGTCTTATTTTTTAACTTTGATATATCAACTACAACTTTTCCTGATACCGTGGTCTGCTCTTCTATATATCCATCCAAAGAATATTGTTTGATCTCCTGAACAGACACCCTGCGGTATATACCGTCACTTCCCTTTTCATATTCCCATGCAAACAGTTTTCTGTTCTTCAGATCGTCTGCTGTATCAAGAAACAGATTATTATCGGTATAGTTGTATCTTCCGTCCGAATTGTGTCTCCATGAATAGGCATCTGAAAACTCTGCCGGAATTCCGGTTACGGCAAATTCTGCACTGTCCTTCACCTCTTGAAGACTTACCTCATTTCCGGTAGACTTTTTGATCGCTTTAACATTCGCACCCTTCTTACCCGTAAGAGTTACTATCTGTTCTCCCGTATAGAAACGTCCGCCTCTTTCTTCAAAACACTTATCATTGTAAACGGCTGTGAACAGTTCCTTAAAGTCACTGTCATTTTCCATGCCATCTTCATATGTGTAATCACCACCCTCGATCACATATGAAGCGTCAAGTAAGGACTGAACGACATTAGTTTCATTCATAGAAACACTTTCACCATCTGTGATATTAGTTTCGTTTAAAGATACACTGTCACTATCCGTTATATTGGTTTCATTTGAAGATACACTTTCACTGTCTGTGACGTTGTTTGATCCTTCACTGTTAGCAACATCGATATCTTGCGAAATATCCTCATCATTATTTTCGGCCATATAAACTATCATGTCTTCCGATCCGGTATTGACCACAACATCATTTTTTATCGGCTGTGATGCAAAACCTGTCATAGGGACAGATGTGGTCATGACCATGGCGGTCAACGTAAAACTCAGTATCCTAAGTATGTTTTTTCTCATGCTGACACCTCTCCATTCCTTGAAAAATAAAAAAATGTTACAATGCTCAGATTGTAACATTTTAACTGTAAAATCAATACTACTCAGTTGCGCAAACTTTATAGATTTAAGCAATTGCGCCTTAACATTATAAGTTGTCCGACATATATTTTTGCAAAAGAGCTATACGGGAACCTGTTTCAGTCTTTTTATACACAGCCGATGCAAGACTAACGAAACCACGTCTTGATACACCCAGCTCCTTAGCCATGTCCTCCCCTTTCTCATCTTTTGTTATGAGAAGTTCACAGACTTCGCTTTCCCTGTCAGTCAGCTTATACTTTGCAACAAATGCAGATAAGCGTTCAACATCAGTAATTGTTTCTTTTGATATATCTGATGCGGACCGAGTATCTGCTGTACAGTCTCTGAAAATAAGAAAAACTGTTACTGCGAGCAGGATCGTATCAACGATAAATGCTGATAAAAATGATATACCGGAAAAACCTACCAGGACCAGGAGCCCCGTTATAAAGTTGTCAAAGAATCTGTATGCAACTGCCGGATAGATGTCTCCGTGTGATCTTGCATAACTCATGAAACGAAGTGAATTGTAAATAACGCAAAATCCCAGATAAAAATAAAAAAAGCAGATATCAAACATCCAGAAACTCTTATTCATCAAAAATGCAGGCATGAGTATAGACAGTATTGCTGCTGTCACCATGACAGTTGAGGCTATCCTTTTATTTTTCATATCCCACAAAAGTCCCATTGCAATGAATCCGACACTATAAAACAGTCTGGCCCATGAGAAGAAATATGAGGTATCCAGCAACAGTTCCATCTGTCCATCAAGATAGTTGGCCAAAATTATTAGACAGATAGCGATGGCCGAAATTCTCAAAAAACCTCTGTCTCTTAAGCAATCCGGTTTAACATTAACTGCAGGATCCTTTATCTCTTTTATTTCGTCTGACACTCCGAATTCCCATATTATGAGGAAAATATATATACAGCACATCAAAACATGCAGTGCTGTTCCAATATTCAGTTTGATCTGTAATATAAATTGAAGAAAGATCGCTATGCCAAGAGCTGATGAAAATATGCGCCCCATATGCCGCTCGTCATACATATCACGGACCAGATGTACATATATCATACCCTGACTGTATCCCATTGTGATCGGAAGTAATATCATCAGAGTAACTATATATGCATAATCTGTTATGTATCCGACCGAAAGTATTCCGATGATATATATCGTGCCGGTTAAGACCAATATTTTTCTTGATGTTTTGTACGACAAACCAAGCGTCTGTCTGAAAAACGGATACAGCAACAAACCTATGACAAGCGAAAACGACTGCAGCATATATAAGAACATGTGTCTGCCTTCCACATTTCCTGCAATGTCACGATTTAGCATGCTCATAGTAGATGTGAATAGAAAATATCCAAGAGTAAGATAAATTATAGTATATATTGAAGTTTTATTTTTCATGAACATCTCATCCGGTGCCTGTCACTGTGAACAAAGTGTGAAGGTGCCTGTCACTGTGAACAAATTGTGAACGTGCCTGTCACCAATTCCCTTGCCTTATCAAGTGCGACCGCTATAACCTGGTCCATATCATAATACTTATATTCTCCAAGGCGTCCTCCGAAGATAACCTTTTCTTCTTTTTCGGCAAGTGCCTTATATTCCTCATAGAGCTTACCGTTCTTCTCATCATTTACCGGATAGTAAGGCTCATCACCCGGTTTCCACTCCGAACTGTACTCACGGCTTATGACAGTCTTGGGAAGATCGTTTCCGTTTTCATCCTTGCCGAATTCAAACCATTTATGCTCGATGATACGTGTAAACGGTGTATCTGCATCGGTATAATTTACAGCTGCATTGCCCTGGAAATTGGGTTTATCCAAAACTTCGGTCTCAAATCGTACAGAACGGTATTGCAGATTGCCGAGCCTGTATTCAAAATATGCATCTATCGGACCGGTATAGATGATCTTATCAGCTATACTGTTAAAATGGTCACGGTCATCAAAATAATCGGTGGAAAGCTTAACTTCAATACCGTCAAGCATGTTTTCGACCATCTTTGTGTAGCCACCGACGGGAATGCCCTGGTAAAGAGCATTGAAGTAATTATTGTCGAAGGTCAGACGGACGGGAAGTCGCTTTATGATAAATGAAGGAAGCTCATTGCAGGGTCTTCCCCACTGCTTTTGAGTATAGCCTTTAATGAGCTTTTCATAAATATCGGTTCCGACAAGTGAAATGGCCTGCTCCTCAAGGTTTTTCGGTGTATCAATACCGGCAGCCTTCTTTTGCTCTTCTATCTTTGCGGCTGCTTCTTCGGGAGTTATGACACCCCACATTTTGTTGAAGGTATACATGTTAAATGGCAGAGAATACAGCTCACCTTTATAGTTTGCCACAGGCGAATTGGTAAAACGGTTAAATACCGCAAATCGGTTTACATAATCCCAAACCTCTCTGTTGTTTGTATGGAAGATATGAGCACCATAGATGTGAACATTTATTCCTTCCATCTTCTTAGTGTAAACATTTCCGGCAATGTTCGGGCGCTTATCTATTACAAGCACGCTTTTACCGGCATCCTTTAACTGTCTTGCAAGTGTTGCTCCGTACAGACCGGAGCCAACGATCAGAAAATCATACATTTCATCTCAACCTTTCTTAAATATTCATCCCCCGATATTATAAACAGGCGATTTTATGCGGCCTGTCATATCCTCTTTTGATAAAGGTCTGTCAAAATAGAAACCTTGTATCACTTTAACGCCAAGACTGTCCAGGATCTTTAACTGCTCATCCTGTTCAACGCCCTCGGCAACGATATCAACCGGTATCTCCATCGCCATCTTGACAATATTTGTCAGGATGACAAGATCTCTCTTTTCAAAATTGTCTACAAATCCTTTGTCTATCTTTAATGTATCAAACGGTATCTCCCTGAGTAATGTAAGTGATGAACTGGCACTTCCGAAATCATCTATTGAAACCCTGTAACCAAATTCATGAAGTGAATCGACAAATTGCTTTAAAACAAATATCGACTCCCTGTCTCGATTCTCCGTAACCTCTATCTCAATAAGCTCTTTTGGAATGCCATATCCTTCGATCATGGAATTGATCTGTTTCGCCAGATTCGGATCCTCCAGATTTCTTCTCGAAAAATTAACCGAAACGGGCGGCACCTGTAAACCGGCTTTTAACCAGCCCGAAATATCTTCACATACGGCTTTTAAAATGCAAAAATCCATTGTGCATATGATATCACTCGATTCCATAACATGTATAAATCTGCCCGGCGCAAGTATCTCACCGTTATTGTACCATCGCGAAAGTGCCTCAGCTCCGCACATCGTTCCGGTCTTAATATCGACCTTTGGCTGATAAAACGGTCTGAATTCTTTATTTTTTAGTCCCTTTCTCATATCGCTCTCAAGCTTTTTGTTTTCAGCTATGGTATCGATGAGATCCTGAGTAAGCCATACCACGTCTTCATTGTCCCTGGATTTGGCCTTTATAAGAGCCTGTCCGGCAAATATAAGGATATCCTCTCCCACAAGATCTGTCCTGTCCATCATGTAAATGCCGACCCTCGCCGAAAGAACGGCTTTTTCCTCTTTGTCCGTAAAAACATCATTAAACGGCACGACAATCTCTTTGAGAATATCCATCAGACTTCTCAGATTATATTTCTTGACCATCGCAACAAACTGGTTTCCGAACTGTCTTCCCAGTATCTCATCCTTCTCAATGTGTTTCATCATGATATTTCCGAAGGATGCAAGAATCCTGTTGCCGTTTTCAATGCCATATCGTCTGTTGATATCTCCGAATTTGCGCAGATCGAATACAACAACCGCATAGTCCTTAAGCTCCGGCTTACCCTTCATCGAATTGAGCCATTCAATATAACCGTGTTCATTTGCAAGACCGGTCCTGGCTTCTATTTTGTAGGCTTTAATGACTTCCTTTTCCTTATTGACCACATTTTCAAAAAACATCATAAGGACAGAAAGTCCTATGCAAATATTTAAGAGAGAATTTCCATAGAAAAGTATCTGGAAAAGGCCTCCCGCAAGCGGCAGGATAAGGTAAGACATGAGAACAAAAAGCTGACTCAGGGTCATCTGCGCCCTGTACTGGAAAACTATCGAAGCAACCAGGAAGGTTCCTGCCATGGGAATGATCGAAGACAGCCAAAAAAACGGTCCTCTCTGGTAAACATTGTTTGCATCGAAATAATAATATATCCCGGTAAACTGCGATACGGTTACCATTATCAGACCAATCGTAACTATCAGACAGACGGCTATGATACGTTTTCTGCAAGGCATGTCTTTTTTAATGTCAAAACGTTCAAAAAGCCTTACGGAAATGAGCATCGCATATAAAAACAGTAATATGACCACAAGATAATATACAGCAGCATTGACCAGATACATGATCACCACATCCACCGGCGTGCTACTGCCTTTATAGACATAAAACAAATATTCACACAGTAACATGGCTCCACATGCAATATTCAGCGCAATGACTATTCTTTTTCGCATGCGAAGAGAGTCCTTGCTGGCAGCGTACACAAGTGCAGCAAGGAAACAGAAAACTGCTTCAAATATGAGAAATGATACCTGCATCGTAAATACGTCGATCATATGCAGCCGTTCCTTCGCGATAAATTTTTCTTATTACCATTTTACGTCATAAACTGTAATAGATTATATCACGTATCATCGTTCTTTTGGTGTTTTATAAAAGAAAACGTGCCTGACCCTTAAGTGGGGTCAGGCACGTTCACAATTTGTTCAC
>CACZSE010000123.1 GCA_902783735.1 uncultured Lachnospiraceae bacterium | reverse complement strand
TGTAACTAAGACTCCTCCGGCAGCAGTTCTTCTTAAGAAGGCATGCAACATCAAGTCTGGTTCAGGTGTTCCGAACAAGACAAAGGTAGCTACTATCTCTAAGGATAAGCTTCGCGAGATAGCAGAGACAAAGATGCCTGACTTAAATGCTGCATCTATAGAGGCAGCTATGAGTATGATAGCAGGTACAGCACGTAGCATGGGTATTAAGGTAGAGGACTGATTTAGGAGGTAGCTTATTATGAAACATGGAAAGAAATATAGCGACGCTGCTAAATTGGTAGATCGCGCAACATTATATGAAGCAAACGAAGCTATCGGTCTTGTAAAGAAGACTGCTTCGGCTAAGTTTGATGAGACAGTAGAAGTACATATCCGTACAGGATGTGACGGACGTCATGCTGACCAGCAGGTTCGTGGTGCCGTAGTACTTCCCAACGGAACAGGTAAGACCGTTAAGGTTCTTGTGTTCGCAAAGGGAGACAAGCTTTCTGAAGCTGAAGCAGCCGGCGCTGATTATGTAGGCGGTGACGAGCTCATACCGAAGATCCAGAACGATGGCTGGTTTGATTTCGACGTTGTCGTAGCTACACCTGATATGATGGGTGTTGTAGGACGTCTCGGTAAGGTTCTTGGTCCTAAAGGACTTATGCCCAACCCTAAGGCAGGCACAGTTACAATGGATGTAACAAAGGCTGTTCAGGATATCAAAGCCGGTAAGATCGAGTACAGACTTGATAAGGCAAATATCATTCATGTTCCTGTAGGTAAGGCTTCATTTACCGAAGAGAAGCTCAATGAGAACTTCAATGCTCTGATGGAAGCAATTCTTAAGGCTAAGCCCAGCGCTCTTAAGGGACAGTACATCAAGAGTGTTACTCTCGCATGCACAATGGGACCCGGCGTAAAGGTTTCTGTAGCAAAATATTAATAAGTTTTTTCAAAACCTCCCGAGAGATCGGGAGGTTTTTTGAATTGTAAGCGTATTTGCTTTATGGTAGTATATAGATATGCTGTTTTGCATATACATTTACTAAGATGGAAAGAGGGTATCAGATATGGCTTTGAAACCTATAATGAACGTCATAAAAAATGAATCCATGGGCAATATGCTTTGCTATAAAGTGCCCTGCGAGGATTTTAATAACGGTTCTCAGCTCATTGTTGCTGAGTATGAGGAAGCGCTCTTCATGAAGGACGGTATCATAGAAGAGACATTCACCGCAGGAAAATACACATTGACCACGGAAAATTTCCCGTTCCTGACAACACTTAAGTCGAACCTCGTAACAGGTGGTGTAAGCGCTTATAATTGTAAGATATACTATATAAGCAAGCAGGATCACCCGGAGAAGAAGTGGGGTACCAGTGAGCCCATAAATGTGCTTGATCCCTATTGGCAGACATATCTTCATGTACAGGGCAGAGGTGCATATACTATAAGAGTAAAGGATGGGAAAAAATTCTTTATTAAGATGGTCGGTGCCAACAGATCGGCCAACGATGACGATCTGGTAAGAAATTTCAGAACTGCTTTTATACAGAATATTTCCGATGAGCTTGCAGCGTATCTGACTTCTTCGACTGAGGAGATAATCGTAGTTTGTAACAGAAAGAAACAGTTGGCTGACGTTTTGACCAATACTCTTCAGCCTGTATTGGATGAATATGGTGTTGAACTGGTCAATTTCTATATAGAAAACATCGGAGTCGTTGATGATGAAAATCTCAAGTCTATCACCAGGATGAGGAGAGAGAGACAGGAGAGAATGTTTGAACGTCAGCAGAATATTGAAGATGAACGTATGAGATACGGCCTCAGCAAAGAAAAGGCTGAAGCTGACAGGTATGTATCGGGTCAGGCTGCACAGGCTGATTACGAGCGGATGAAGATTCGTGATCAGGACGGTAACAACGGCTGGGCAAGACAGGAAGAAGCTGAGATATTAAAGACCATGGCCGGCAATGAAGGAAGTACCGGAAACTTTGCCGGAGCCGGAATGGGGATCGGAATGGGACTTGCCATGGGTGGTATCTCAAAATCGATCATGGGAGATGTCTTCCCCGGAGGAAATGTAAATGCAGGCCTTTCCAATCCAAATCCCGGTCAGGCTGCAGGCGTAAGGATCTGTCCCAAGTGTAATGCGGTTGTTCCTGAAGGCATGAAGTTCTGCGGATCCTGCGGAAGCCCGATCGAGACACCCAAAAAGATCTGTGCCAATTGCGGAGCAGAGATACCCGAAGGCATGAGATTTTGCGGACAGTGCGGAACACCGGTATCTGCAGGACCGAAGATATGTGCACAATGCGGAGCAGAGATACCCGAAGGCATGAAGTTCTGCGGCAGATGCGGAACCAGAGTAGAACAGGGGGAATAACATGAATAAGAATTACAGTATATTGACTTCTTTGGTAGTATTTATAGCGACTATCGTTTGCATGTTTCTTTTTGCAACAAGATATAATCTTGTATTCTGGGTCAATCTGATCTTTGCGATCATTGCGGTACTGGCTGCGTCATTTGTTGTTATTTTCTTAACTACACAGCGCAAGCAGTTTTTCGGGATAACACTTTCGGCATACGCGGGAGTATATCTGGTCATTGCACTCGGAGTTGCCTTCAGGTTTGTGTTCATACCCGATATCCTTGTTAAGAAGGTTGCTCTTGTTCATGTGATCATTCTTGCGGTATTTTTGGTAGTTATCATTCTCTCAAAAGGAGAAGAGGCTTTCATAACCGAACAGCAGGAGATAAGATCTGCCGAGATAGGAAATTTCAAATATACTCTTACATGCATGAAAAATGCGATGTCAAAGGTTGCTTTTGATGCTCCTTACAAAAAAATGGTGGAGCATGCATATGATGCTTTGGCTTCGGGACAGACTGCAAGCAGGCCGGAGGCGGAGCAGGTTGAAAAATCCATTCTTGATGCGATAAGCAGATTGGACGGAGTGCTTGAGAGTGGTAATGAAGAAGAGATATCTTCCGCATGCAAAGAGATAGAAAAACTTGCGGATCAAAGAAAGGCTTTGCTTTCAGTGAAGGCGAATTTTTAGGAGGATATATAAATGAACAACAATCAACAGCCTGTATGGTTTAATACTTGGGTGATAGTCATAGCTTTTATCGTATGCTGGCCTGTAGGTATACTTCTTCTCATAGGAAGGGTCAATTCGTCCAAGCAGAATATGTTTGACGGCAGTACGACAACAAAAGTCTGCTATATCATAGGGGCGATACTGATACTTGCCGGTTTCGGATCGTTTTCCAACAGCTTCTTGGCTGGGCTGTTTTATGTGGCCGGTGGTGCAGCCCTAATATATTACGGGATGAAGAATAAGAAAAAAGTCGAGAGATATAAGGGATATATAGATCTTGTAGCCAACCAGCAGATATACAGCCTGGATACAATATCAAGTACCATGAATGTGTCTTACGATGTGGTCAAGAATGAGATCAACACTCTCATTTCCAAAGGTACATTCAGAGGTGCGAATATCAATGAACTTTCAAGATGTATAGAGATGAACCTGGTCAGTGAACAGCCTGCAGCTCAGGGATTTATAAACGGAGTTTTGGAAGGTGTAGGAGCATCAGCTTCAAACCAGACGGTAACTGCTACCTGTCCCGGATGCGGAGGGACCATGGCTGCTATAAAGGGAGCAACGGTTGAATGTGACTACTGCGGAAAGATATTTACGGCAAATTAGTAGGAGGCAATATGGACTTTTTTAACAAAGCTAAAGAATCGATAACAAGCGCCGGAAAAGATCTGACTCAAAAGGCCAGTGAGGCCGGAGAGCTTGCGAAGATAACACTAAGGATCAAGGAACTTGAAAAAGATTACAATGATCGTCTGAAAAATATGGGCGAGGCTTTATATACTCAGCATTATGATGAAATAAAGAGCATGTGTCCCGATGTTGTCGAAGCACTTGACAGAAACAGAAAAGAATACGAACAGGACAAAAAAGACCAGGCTGTATTGAAGGGCATGAGAATATGTCCGAATTGCGGAGCGGAACAGGACAAGATCGCAGTAAGATGTACTGTTTGCGGTATCAATATGAACGATGCGGAAAAAACCATCATGCCAAAGTCCGAGGCTTCGGTACGCTTATGTGCCAAGTGCGGAAAAGAACTGGTCGAAGGCGCTAAGTTCTGTATGTCATGCGGAACGCCCGTCTGATGCGTAAAACACTTGAAAATACTACTTGACATGCTCTCAGTATCTATGCTAATATAGGCAAGTCGTGAGACAATGCCGAAGACAGCAGGTAGGATATATATCCTCTAACGTGATCGCCTGCCGAGGAGAGTAACGTCATATTACAATGCGTATTACCCTTCTGCTTTGGCAGAAGGGTTTTTTATATCCGTTAGTTTTGTGGACGAAACCCTTTCGGCTCATCAAATCTGATAGGAGGTAAGAAAAATGGCAAAGATCGAGATTAAACAGCCTATAGTAGAAGAGATTTCTGCAGCCATCAAGGATGCTCAGTCTGTAGTTCTTGTAGATTACCGTGGACTTACGGTTGCACAGGACACACAGTTACGTAAAGAGCTTCGTGAGGCAGGAGTTGTCTACAAGGTTTACAAGAACACAATGATGAATTTTGCGTTCAAGGGTACAGATTTTGAAGCTTTGGCGCCTTTTCTTGAAGGTCCCAGTGCAGCTGCTATATCTACAACAGATGCTACAGCTCCCGCAAGGATCATAGCAAAGTTCGCTAAGACTGCAAAAGATCTTGAGATCAAAGCCGGTGTCGTTGAAGGCCAGTTCTATGATGCAAGCGGAATGGCAGCTATCGCTGAGATTCCCAGCAGAGACGAGTTGCTTTCAAAGTTACTTGGTTCAATCCAGTCACCCATCGCAAACTTCGCTCGTTGCATGAATCAGCTCGCTGAAAAAGGCGGAGCATCAGGCGCTGTATCAG
>CACZSE010000122.1 GCA_902783735.1 uncultured Lachnospiraceae bacterium | reverse complement strand
CGGGATTGTCTATCCTTACAAAATACTTATCCTCATTCTCGGAAACTATCCTTCCGCCGTTATTTAACATCACATGAAGCGAGGCAGGATTATCCTTGTTAACACGAAGATAGAACTCATCCTCCGGCATATCTTTTACAAACAGCCATTCCTTTTCAGTATCCTCAATGTTTGCTTCTTTTATATATATCATCTTACTACAACCTCAGTCTGTCCTTCCTTCCAGTCAAGGATGGCCCTTGCATCACAATAAAACAGTTCCTTCGGGATACTGTCCCTGTCAAAGAATCTGTGTTCCAGTACCTCATCACTCGTATCCGATATCTCACCCTTATACTTATTAGTTATAAAGATGACCGCAAGTGAATATACGACATCCAGATTCGGATAATGGATCTCTCTTTCCTTTCCGGAATACAATCCAAACAGTTTAAGATCCAAAACCTCTATCCCGACCTCTTCAAAGACTTCCCTCTTTGCTGCTTCTTCATAGGTCTCTATCGGCTCAAGCGCTCCTCCCGGAATGCACCATTCACCTGTATCGCTTCTTTTTTGCAAAAGCAGGCGTCCTTTATCATCCTCTATGAGCACTCCGCATCCGACCCCCATTATAAGATCATGACCTATCACTTTTCTTAATTCATTGATATAATTCATTTTTATCCATCCAAACCTTTATATACTCATTTTCCCGTCCGTTACTTTAACAGCTACCTGCCATTCGTCCTCATATACGATCTTGCCAACAAAATTGGTATATACAACATCATACGGCCTGTTATGCTTGTCCAGAAGCTCTATGGCAGGTTTTAGTTTTTCAAGCATGTGCTCTGTGGTTTCACATTTGAAAAATGTGATGACCATCTCGTGATCCTTACATTGCTCAGGCTCCGGTAGATTTTCTTTAAACCAGTCATTGATCGAGATGAAGAGCTTCTCTTCCTCATCTGTTAGGATCTTGTCTCTTATCATGTTCCAGCACAAGCTGAAAATTCCCTTTGGATACTTTGTGATATAGGAATCCTCTCTCCCCTGTATACGCATGTATTTATACATTTATTCCGTCCCCTCATCCTTATACCAGTATGAATGAAATCCGTTTAAATAGGTCATGGAGCCTTTGGGCATCTGTATCGTTGCATTGAACACGTTTATATAATCACCGAATCCCATACCAAGATTTAATGCTCCAAAAATACCCCAGAAACACATGTCCCTGTTTATCAGAAATATAATGAAAGGTATCAGTCCGAACACAATATTCGGAAGCAGGCTCATGAATATGAACCTTCTCTTACTCATGCTCTCCGTACCATGAACAAAGATAAGAAATTTAGCCGGGTTAAAGTACAGATACACATCCTCTTTAAAGCATGTTGCATGCAAAAACATTCTGAGCAGGTTCTTTAAAAGGAACCGACCCTTTTGGATCCTCTCTTTTGGACTTTAGATCCTCCTCATTCTTATAATATCCGCCGTAGTGAAATTTCATGATTTCCCCCCCTATTAATATTTAGGTCATCTTTTATATTCTTTTTTTAAAATGGAATACCAGCTGGCATCACATATCCCTGTGTTATTCTTATCAGCAGCTCTTCTTGTGCCTTCGTATTTCATGTTGCAATGCTGCATCACCTTCCCTGAACTGGGATTGTTAGGATCATGATAGGAACATATGCAGTTTGCATTGACCTCATCAAAGAATAAACCGATCACAGCCTGAGCAGCTTCTGTCATTATCCCTTTATTCCACCATGCTCTCCCAAGGCAGTATCCGATCTGTATAAGATCAAGGTCATCGTTCACCTGACCGTGTATCGTACCCACCGGTTCGTTATCACTTTCTTTTAAAGTTATCACCCAGTGATAATAGTCTTTATTCTCATACAATGGAAGCCATGACTGCAAAACATTCATGGTAACATCTATGTCTGTATGTGTCGGCCATGTCAGGAATCTTGTCACCTCAGGATCTGATGCCCAGTTATCATAAAAGGCCTGTGCATCCGATTTTTCAAACCTTCTTAATATCAGTCTTTTTGTTTCAAGCTTTATTGTTCCGCAATGATTCATGAACCACCTATTTATCCCAAAGATTTACAATAAAAATACTTACACAGTTTCGGATCTTTGTCCTCTCTGACATACTCCAGTGTGTATCCGAGTTTTTTATAAAACTCAGGTGCCTGGAATCCAAACGTCGTCAGAGTGATCTTGTCATATCCCTTATCCTTATAAGCCTCTTCTACAGTCTTTACAAGTTTTGAACCCAGATTGATTCTGCGGTGATCTTTATCAATGATAAGATCCCCGATATGAACCTCATTATAGTAAGCCCTTCCCGTGATGCTGCCTATAACGTTACCATCATCCTCAGCTATGAAACAGTATTCCTCAAAATTTAAAGCAACCTTATTCTCAGTGGCATAATCGGTAAATGCCTCATTGATAAAATCATCAATTCTTTCAGTATCTTCTTCAAGATTAACCTTTATGATCTTCACTGTCTTTATCCTCCGTCATATGCATCACAGATCATTTACCCAATGCTTTTTCGTATCATTTTTAACTTCTCTGATCAGATCTTTCTTTCAGATCTCCACTCGTCATATTCTATCGAGTAACAAACCTTGTTTTTTGGCGCTACTCCTTCACGTTTAAACCGTTCGACGGTATCTGTTTGGCGCATTAAAGACTTTAAAAGCACCCTGCCTGAAGCTATGTTCTCAGCCCTGTGATAAGCTTCAAGGTGTACAAAGTCTGTATTTATAAATGTATGATCTATTATTGCTGAAAGTACTTCCCCCGCATATCCATGTCCCTGAAAAGCTCTTCCTATGCAGTATTCTATCTCAGCGGTATTTACATCTTCCCACACTTTACAGAATGCGATCTGTCCGATACACTCATTGCTTTCCTTTTCATATATTGCCCATCTGTAAGGTTCATTTCTATATCTGTCCATAAGAGAGGCAACTTCAGCTTCACATTCGTATACCGGTTCACCGTATTCATTCTGGATCATTGGATCTGCTATCCAGTTTTTGATCATACTCTTTATCTGCTCATCACTTCCTGAAAAGTTTTCAAGATATAATCGTTTTGTTTCTATCATTTATCCTCCAGCCACTGGTGCATCCCGGAGCCAAAGTTCTCATTTGGTCTGTCTATAAATCCAAACTTTTTGTAAAAACCCTCCTTGTCATGTGCTGCAAGCAGGCTGACCATAATCCTGTATCCCGGCTTTAAAAGACTCCTTATATGATCCATGATGTTTTCCATGATCTCTCTGCCAAGACCTCTGCCCTGATAGATCGGATCGACAATTATATCAGCGATAAGTACCGAATATCCGTGATCCCATATGATCCTTCCCATGGCTATGGCACGTTCATCATCCCTTATGCAAACAACGTATGAATTATCCAGACCCGCTTTTGCCTCCTCTATCGGAAACACGCTCCATCCCACGGCTTTTCTTAGTCCCAGATACTCTTTTGGCGATATCTCATTTGTTATATTCATTTACATCCCCCCTGTTACACTTATCACCTGCATCTTTTACAGCTCTAGTCCCATACATAAAATCCTTATTGTTCCCGTCACACCTTACACAGATAAGATCACTCACACCCACTTCTTACTCCTTTAACATATATTCTTTAAGAGTCTCAAATATCGTTTCAGCCGCAAGATTAGAACCTTCTTTCGATGCATGTCTCCTGTCTTTTCCATACAGATCGATCAAAGGATCGTTATGGATCTTTTCCCACCATCTTTCTCCGACAGGCGCAACAAGGCAGTCATGTTTTTTTGCCAGCGCTGTGTATCTTTCAGACATTACAGACTGATAACTCTCATTGTCCTCTTCTGCCCATGTCATGAAATAGCATGGAACAGCCTTTGTCTGTTTTATCCATTCCATTATCCTGTCAGCAGCTTTTTCCATTATCTCAAAGTCACCCATTGGATGAGCTGTGTGCTGAAGGATCACAAAATCATAATCGCCAAAAAGGATATTGAACCTTGTCTGCTCATTATCGGCATGATAGTCAAATCCCATGCCGCCCTTTGTCAGCATGGTAACCTGCATATCGATACCGTTCTTATTGCATATATCCTTAAATATCTTTGGCATGTCATTAAAATATGTGTGACTGTTCCCGATAAAAAGTGTTCTCATAACATTCTTACCCCAAAACCTAAAGTCCCATTATCTCTCCATAGATAAGCACAGCATTTCTGACACATTCCTCACACGGACAAAGCGGCTTACCATCGGTCATGGTCTTAAGGTCCTTACACCTGATCGCACCGCATCTGTCCTTAAAAGTCTCCTGTATCTTTCTTGATACAGGCAATGTCCCCTTACCTTCTGTCTTAAGTCCTGCTATCATTCCTGCTCCGATTATGGCACCGCATGTAGCCTCCAGATTACCCATTCCGGCACAGAAACCGGCAGACACCTGTTTTATCTGTTCTTGTGTAAGGCTTGTCTGATCAGCAAGTACTGCTGTTACTGCCTGTGAGCAGTTAT
Source organism: uncultured Lachnospiraceae bacterium (assembly GCA_902783735.1). GTDB lineage: Bacteria > Bacillota > Clostridia > Lachnospirales > Lachnospiraceae > Colinaster. Next base: position 241 of record CACZSE010000122.1, on the reverse strand, counting down.
ATCCTCCCATTGTTTTTAATTCCACGGCTTTTTGTGCTCTTTCATTTATATCCATTTTTTCATCTCCTTATCTTCTGTTTTTTCACATTATATATGATTGTATCAGTTTGGCAACCCTCTTTCAAATATACAAAGAAAAAGAGTATAGACAGCTATACTCTTTTCTCTTTCAGGTTATATTTTATCCAAATATGGTCCTTGCACCGATCTTGAAGGTGAATGTCTTTGTTCCGCCATACTG
>CACZSE010000121.1 GCA_902783735.1 uncultured Lachnospiraceae bacterium | reverse complement strand
GTTTGAACCATCAAAACCTATACCCTGTTCCATAGTCTTTTCCGTCAGCCTTTCAGACGGTATGCTTAAGTGTCGCCATCTTCCGTCAATATCCGTCAACTTGAAGTCTACAATGCGTATGCCTTCCTCCTGAATAAGTGTCTGGATATCCTGTAATGTTCTGGCCATAATTCTTCAACCTCCTTCAAAAATTGTAGTTTACCATACCTCTTTTATCATACTATAATTTGACATTTTATTCTATATAAAATAAGCGTCCGACACTTTCGTAATAAAGTGCCTGACGCCTGAAAACTCACAGTATAAAACGCCATGATCATGACATGACTATCACAAGAAAAAACCGGTGTATTTTCATTATTTAGCCAGTATCGGTCTTGCTATGTGAACATTGAAAAATTCGATGAGCGGTCCCATAAAGAAAGCTGTTATGATGGTCCCGACACCGACGATCGCGGGAATGCCGGAAAATTCACCGCCCGACAATAAGAATAATACGGCTCCCAATATAACACATACAAGGTCGGTAGCGATCCTTACATATTGGAATTTTCCTTTCTTCCAGGTATTGCATATTATGAGAGCTACCGCATCATAGGTAGAAACGCCGAGATCTGCGGTCATGTAAAATGCGGAACCGAAGCATATTATGACAACACCCACCACAAGGCAGACGATCCTTACCGCAATTGAGGGATCTACAATGATCTTTTGCAGACCCTCATAAGTAAACTGTGTTATATATCCGTGTATATCACAAAAATAATCCGGATTCTTTCAAATATAAACAAAAAAGCTGTCGCATATGCGACAGCCTTTCTAGCATACTATCTTTAGTCGAGGGCTTCCTTCTGAGCAACGGAAACCTTTTTCTCGAAGCATTCAAACATCTTATCGACATTCTTTTCATCAAGCTTGGCGGTAAATGCACTGACCACCGGTACTATAATAAGTCCGCCGACCATGGCAACAACACCTGAGTTGATAGATGATTTGAATATATAGCTTATGACTACACCAAAGCCGGACATATCGATCTTGGCGAGTGAGATGATGAGCTGGAGTACAGCGATCGCGCATCCCCAAACATAACATACGGCAACGGATGCTTTTGTAGCCTTCTTCCAGTAAAGACCATAGAGGAACGGTGCAAGGAATGCTCCTGCAAGTGCTCCCCATGAAACACCCATCATCTGAGCGATGAAGGTTACGCTGGGATTTGCATCCTTTATGATCGCGATGATAGCAGATATGATGATGAAGAATACTATGAATATTCTCATGACAGATACCTGCTTTTTCTCTGTCATCTCTGTCTTCATGGAAGGCTTGATAACATCGATCGTAAATGTTGAGCTTGATGTAAGTACAAGCGATGAAAGTGTTGACATTGAAGCCGAAAGCACCGGTACTATAACAACCGCGATTATCACCGAAGGCAGTGTTGAGAGCATGGCCGGTACGATCGTATCGAAAAGAGGCTTGCCCGTTGCTTCGTTGTATGTGATCTTATCGCCGTAAAGTCTTCCGAAACCGCCAAGGAAGTAGCAACCGCCTGCAACGATTATCGCAAATATTGTTGAAATTATGGTTCCCTTATGTATATCCTTCTCACTCTTGATAGCATAGAATTTACCCACCATCTGAGGAAGTCCCCATGTTCCGAGCGAAGTAAGGATTACGACAAAAGCAAGCGCCAACGGGTCAGGTCCCAGGAATGATGAGTATGCACCGCCGGACCAGCCTTCGCATTCCACTGCAGAAAGCTTTTGCATAGCAGATAAAAGACCACCATTGTCATTGAGTACCGCAAATATAACGGCTGTGATACCGATCAGCATTATGATACCCTGTATGAAGTCGTTTATGGCTGTTGCCATGTATCCGCCGAAGATAACATATATTCCCGTAAGGATAGCCATGATAGCGATAACTACCCAGTAGGGCATGTCAAAAACAAGGCCGAACAGGCTTGAAAGACCATTGTACAATGAAGCAGTATAAGGTATAAGGAAGATAAATACTATAACCGATGCCGCTACTTTAAGACTTGTGGAATCAAATCTCTTGCCAAAATAGTCAGGCATGGTCTTTGCATCCAGACTCTGCGTCATGATCCTGGTTCTTCTTCCCAATATCTTCCAGGCAAGAAGTGAACCTATAAATGCATTTCCAAGTCCGGCCCATGTTGCGCTGGTTCCGTAGAGCCATCCAAACTGTCCTGCATATCCTACAAAGATAACAGCAGAAAAATATGATGTTCCGAAAGCAAATGCCGTAAGCCATGGACCAACAGAACGTCCTCCGAGAACAAAACCATTTACATCCGTTGCAGACTTTCTTGTATATATGCCCACGCCTATCATGATAGCGAAGAATATAACAAGCAGTATCGAGCTGAGTACAACTGTCATTTTTTTAACCCTCCGAATTAATATGTGCGATTCATCGCATAGACGCTTTGAAGCGTCAACGCTTTGACGTATTAAAGCAAATATACCATTATAACCTGCTCATGTCAATATGATATAAAGTAAAAACGCCCATGCCTGTTTAAGGATGAGCGTTTTCTTCTATTTATCATATTCTTTCATATTTTACAAATGTGTATGTGATGTCAAAATATACCTGTTCATCACTTTCAGCGGTGATCTTCCACTCAGGATCGCTGTCAAGATCGGGGAAATATGCATCTGCTTCATATTCATGGTCTATCTTTGTTACATGGATAGTGTCCACATATGGCATCATTAACTTATATACCGATGCTCCGCCTATGATGTATATATCCTTGTCATCGTAGTCTTTTAAGGCTGTCAAAAGTTCTTCAATATCATGAACCACCTTTGCTCCTTTGACCTCATATGACCGGTTCGCCGATAATATGATGTTTTCACGATTTGGTAAAGGCTGTCCACCCGGAAAAGTCTCAAGCGTCTTTCTTCCCAAAACCACAACCTTGCCGGTAGTCTCTTCCCTGAACATCTTATGGTCTGCGGGAATCCTCACAAGCAGATTATTCTTATTTCCTATGGCCCAGTTTGCATCAACCGCAACTATCATGTTCATATTTTCTTCTCCCGTCAGATCGCGATCGGTATGTCTTTTATCTGTTCACCGTAAACATAATTTTCGACCGATACATCATTTCTTGTAAATTTATAAAAATCGTGCACTTCGGGATTCAATATGAACTTCGGTGCGTCATACTGAGGTCTGCTTATCAATTCCTTTATGATATCCACGTGACGATCGTAAATATGCGCATCAGCTATTACATGAACCAGCTCACCAACAAACATATCACACTCTCTTGCCAGCATATGCATGAGAACCGCATACTGAACAACATTCCAGTTATTTGCCGCAAGTACATCCTGTGATCTCTGATTGAGTATAGCGTTAAGTGTCAGTTTATCTTCCCCCGGTCGTTGCGTGACATTGAATGTCATGCTGTAAGCACAGGGATAGAGATTCATCTCGTGAAGATCCTGATGAACATATATATTGGTCATGATCCGGCGGCTGAAGGGATTATTCTTGAGATCAAATATGACCCTGTCAACCTGATCCATCATACCTTCCTTGTACCGGTGCTTCACTCCCAGCTGATAACCATATGCCTTTCCTATTGAACCATCCTCATCGGCCCATTCATCCCAGATGGTACTGTGAAGATCATGAATGTTATTGGATTTTTGCTGCCATATCCACAGTATCTCATCGGTTGCTGATTTTAGAGCAGTCCTTCTGAGAGTCAAAAGAGGAAATTCCTCTCTCAGATCATATCTGTTTACCACTCCGAATTTCTTTATGGTATAGGCAGGTGTTCCGTCAGGCCAGTGAGGTCTGACTTTTTCGCCTTCCGTACTTGTACCGTTTTCCAAAATGTCCCTGCACATATCGACAAAGACTCTGTCTGCATAACTCATATTATCTGTCCCACTTATCACATAATGAATTGATCTGATCCGCAAATTTCGCAAGATCCTTATTGGCCATGCCTTCGCTCTTCTTGATGATACCGATAAGTCTCTGACCTGCTTCCATAAGTCTGTTAAATACTCCTGATATCTTCTTAGCTTTTTTAGCTTCGATCCTGATACCGGTCGCCTCATAGTCAAAGGTATTGCTTATAAGGTCAAAACGTGTTCCGCTGTAAGGAGCATAAGCATCCAGATCGCATTCATCTATAAGAGTCTGAGCAAATGTTTCGGTCACGGTATCTTCTCCGTGTACGATAAACACCCTCGTCGGTCTCTTTTCAAATCCGCCGATCCATTCCAAAAGTCCGTTTTTATCGGCATGTCCGCTTATGCCGGCAAGCTGTCTGATATCAGCCCTGACTTCTATGGGTTCACCGAAGAGTCTGACTTCATCCACTCCTTCTATAAGTGCTCGCCCAAGGGTTCCGACCGCCTGATATCCCACAAACAGTATCGTACATTCCGGTCTCCACAGATTATGCTTTAAATGATGTCTGATACGTCCGGCTTCACACATTCCGGATGCTGAAAGGATCACCTTCGGTGTCATATCAAAGTTTATCGCTTTGGATTCCTCTGATGTTATGGACAGCTTAAGTCCCGGGAAGGTTATTGGATTGATGCCTTTTCTTACAAGTTCTTTCGCTTCATCATCATAGCAATCCATGCTGTTTTTTAAAAATATCCCCGTTGCCTCAACAGCGAGCGGACTGTCAACATAGACTTCGAAATCCTCAAATCCGACGATCCGTTTTTCTGCTTTTATCTTACGCAGAAAATATAACATCTCCTGTGTACGTCCTACCGCAAATGAAGGTATGACAACATTGCCTCCCCGGTTAAATGTCTCCTGTATGATCTTAGAAAGCTCCCCTACATAATCGGGTCGTTCCGTCGAATGCAGTCTGTCACCGTAGGTAGATTCCATTACAACATAATCGGCTTCCTTGGTATAAACGGGATCTTTCAAAAGAGGCTGGTCGGTATTTCCGATATCACCTGAAAATACTATTTTTCTGGATTCGCCGTTCTCTGTCAGCCATACCTCAATACTGGCTGAACCGAGCAGATGACCTATGTCCGTAAATCTGATCTTTATACCTTCACATATATCTATTATCTGATCGTATAAACATGGAACGATGCGCCTGATGGTCCCATCGGCATCTTCCATGGTATAGATAGGTTCCTGATACTGTACATCACTGCTTCTTTTTGCTTTTCTGCTCTTCCATTCCGCTTCCTGCATCTGTATATGAGCACAATCACGAAGCATGATAGAGCACAGGTCGGCACTGGCCTCCGTAGTAAAGATCTGTCCTCTGAAGCCTTTTGCATACAAAAGAGGCAACAGTCCGGAATGATCCACATGCGCATGTGTCAAAAACACATAATCAATAAGCGGAGCCTCCACCGGAAGCTGTGCATTTTCATAGATATTTACCCCCTGTTCCATACCGTAGTCGACCAGTATGTGTTTCCCACAGGCATTGAGATAATGGCAACTGCCGGTAACCTCATGAGCCGCACCGATAAACATCATTTTCATAAGCATGTACCATCCTTTGAGATAATATAGACGCTATACGTTTTCGCTTGTTTTACCGCAACGTACTCTGTCAAGATAAAACTCTGTCAGCGTCATTTTTACATATGGATGAATGAAATAAAACCCAACCATAAATGATATAACTCCTATGAAATATATCGGAATAAATCCGATGCATATGAACAGCAGAGACAATTTGTTTCCACGCATGAGTTCTCTGCTGCGTTTGCAGGCTTCTTTAACCGAAATGGTGGAAAAATCCTGTAAAAAATACATGATCTGTGAATAAGTCAGCATAAGGAATATACCCAAAGCGCTGAATACGCAAAGGCTCATAAGATTAATGCTACCGGAAATGCTTTTGTCCATTTCCGATGTTAACATGCCGACAGCCACCCATGCATAAAAACATCCGAAGAGGATGATAAGATGAACCATTCTGGCTCCGATCGCTTTTAACGATGATGTTCTGAACCCGGAAACCACATCCATTACTTCCGGTCTGTCTCCTACGGATATCTTAAGATAAATTGAAAGCTCTCCGTAAATAAATATCCCTTCCAATAAGAGTACAAAGGTACTTGCGATGATCATTAATATCCTGTGTTCGGCAAAAACACTCGAACATGCTCCGAGCGTGATAAGTAAAGCCAATCGCATAAACATAAAGGCACCTATTGCGGTGCCGTATTGTCCGAGCATTTTATCTCGTGCTATATTTTTAAGTTCTCTTGAAGTCATATAATTCATATATCTACCTGCGAAGACCTCTGAGATAACTTTCTACATCGAAATTATCTCCAACAGATTGATTTATCATGTCGTTGATGGTATAGCCATACATACGCCTGCTCTGTTCATTGACCGTACTCCTGAAGACAGGGTTAAAACAAAACATAAACAGCGCATAACATATGATAAGTATGTTCAGTATGATAGCCACGCTCCCACAGGTGAAGGCCATATATGCCTTGGAATTCATATCTCCCCGTCCTCTGGACAGAAGGGCGAGGATGATCGCCAGCCCCCCGAGTACCATGGGAATGGTCAGCAGGCCAAAAAAAGTGGTCACCAGTGAAGCTACTCCCATGACAGACGCAGCTTTTAAAAAGCCGTTATCAAAAGGAACATATATCGAAGATGATGAACTATTCAGATCCTGTGGTCCCGTACCGTTATTTTCCATTGCTTATCTCCTGACTATAGTATATCTTATGCCAATCAGTGACGCAAGTTTTGTAAGTATTACACTTTCATTGTGAGAGATATACGTTTCTTCGCAACATCAACGTCTAAAACCTTAACATCAACAATATCTCCGACAGAGACAGCTTCAAGCGGATGCTTTATATATCTGTCAGTTATCTGGCTTATGTGTACCAGTCCGTCCTGATGAACACCGATATCAACAAATACACCGAAATCGATAACATTTCTGACAGTTCCCTTCAGTTGCATACCCGGCTTCAAATCCTTCATGTCCAGGACATCGCTTCTCAAAATGGGCTTGGGCATGTCTTCTCTTGGATCTCTTGAAGGCTTTTCAAGTTCCTTAAGGATATCCGTAAGGGTGATCTCTCCGATGCCAAGTTCCTTTGCAAGTGCGGATACATCGCCTACCCTGGATAGTAATGCAGTTTCTTTACCCTTCGAAGGCTTGTCGTTTCTTTCATCGTCTTCAAGAGCAATATCTCCCATGGCTGCAGCCAATGCCTTGCCCATGGCTGTGGATGTATTTATGTGTACACGTTTTTGCGGTCTTTTAGCTTTCTCAGATGGTTTACCCGGAGCAATATGCTGCTTTTTATCTGCTGCCGCCTGCTTCTGTAAAAGTCTGATATCATCCATAGTCATATTAAGCTTTTCCAAAAGCTTTTTGACCGCTTCATAGCTTTCCGGATGAACACTTGTAGCATCCAGGGGATTGATACCGTCATTTATCCTCAAAAAACCCGCACACTGTTCAAAAGCCTTGGGTCCGAGCTTGGGAACTTTAAGAAGTTCTTTTCTCTCTTTAAACTTTCCGTTGGCTTCTCTGTATTCCACAATATTCTTTGCTATAGGCTTGCTTATTCCCGAAATATATTCCAGTAAAGGAGCCGATGCGGTATTGAGATCCACTCCAACCTTATTTACACTGTCTTCAACCACATTTGTAAGAGAATCACCAAGTTTTTTCTGATTCATGTCATGCTGATACTGTCCTACACCTATGGACTTGGGATCGATCTTTACAAGTTCGGCAAGAGGGTCCTGAAGTCTTCTCGCTATAGAAGCAGCCGAACGCTGTCCCACATCAAAATTCGGGAACTCTTCAGTTGCCAGTTTGCTGGCCGAATAGACGGACGCTCCCGCCTCATTGACAATTACATATTGAACAGGTGTATCCAATTCCTTAATGAGTCCTACGATGACCTGTTCTGACTCTCTTGAAGCAGTACCGTTTCCGACTGATATCAGAGAAACACCGTATTTTTTAATGAGCTTCTTTAATTCTGCTTTTGCCTCTTCCACTTTGTTTTGCGGTGCAGTGGGATATATAACCTTTGTATCCAAAACCTTTCCCGTCGCATCAACAACCGCAAGCTTACAACCCGTCCTGAAAGCAGGATCCCAGCCTAAGACCACTTTCCCTGCAATAGGAGGCTGCATGAGCAGCTGTTCGAGGTTCTTTCCAAATACCTGGATAGCTCCGTCCTCAGCTTTCTCAGTCAGTTCGTTTCTGACCTCACGTTCAATCGCCGGTGCTATAAGCCTGTCATAGCTGTCTTCAACGGCAGCTTTAAGGGCAGGTGTCGTATATTCGTTGTCGTTTGTTATGACTTTCTTTTCAAGATATGTAATGATCCTGTCAACAGGTGCAACAACCTTTACCGTAAGTACCTTCTCCGCCTCTCCTCTGTTTACGGCCAGAGTCCTGTGCCCTGCAACTTTGGATACCGATTCTTCATAGTCATAATACATTTCGTAGACAGAATCGGCGTCTTTTTCTTTGACTTTGCTGGTCAAAACTCCTTCCTCGAGTGTGGCATTTCTGATATAAGTTCTGTAATCGGCCTCATCTGAAATCTGCTCTGCTATTATATCCTTCGCACCCTGAAGAGCTTCTGACACATTTGTCACCTGCTTTTCTTCATTGACATATTTTGCCGCTTCATTTTCCAGAGGTTGTGTAGCATCCTGCCTGAGTATATATTCGGCCAGAGGCTCAAGACCGCGTTCTTTTGCCACTGAAGCTCTTGTCTTTTTCTTTTGCTTATATGGTCTGTAAAGATCCTCCACCAGCACAAGAGTCTCAGCTGCCTCGATCTTTGCTTTAAGCTCATCTGTAAGCTTTCCCTGTTCTTCTATAGATGCAAGTACGCTTGCTTTCCTTTCTTCCAGTCCCCGAAGATAATTGAGTCTTTCATCAAGGTCTCTTAACTGTTCATCATTAAGAGATCCGGTTGCTTCTTTTCTGTATCTTGAAATGAAAGGTATGGTATTCCCTTCATCTATGAGGCCTACCGCAGCTTCTACCTGCCATTTTTTTACCTGAAGTTCTTCAGTGATCTTAGCTATTATGTCCATTTGGGTGTCCTTTAATCATATATCTTTATTGTTGCTGTTCAGGCTTTGTATTTATCCATTTGAGATATCCGTTAATAAAAGGATCAAGTGCTCCGTCCATTACGGCATCCACATTTCCGCTCTCAACATTTGTTCTGTGATCCTTGACCATCGTATACGGCTGGAACACGTATGATCGTATCTGATTTCCCCAGCCTATCTCGGTCACTTCACCTCTTATGTCCGAAAGCTTCTCCTTATTCTCTTCCTTACGCAGCATGTAAAGCTTGGCTTTAAGCATCTGCATAGCCTTATCTTTATTTTGGAACTGACTTCGTTCATTTTGACACTGAACAACGATACCTGTAGGGAAGTGCGTTATACGGATGGCTGAAGATGTCTTATTGATATGCTGACCACCGGCTCCGCTGCTTCGATACGTATCTATACGGATATCCTCATCCTTTATCTCTATATCAAGATCCTCATTGATCTCAGGCATAACATCAAGAGAAACAAACGAAGTCTGTCTCTTTCCCTGAGCGTTGAAGGGAGATATCCTCACAAGTCTGTGTACACCTTTTTCTGCCTTAAGATAACCATAGGCATTAATTCCGTTGACCTGGAAAGTTACCGACTTGATACCGGCCTCATCACCATCGAGAAAGTCGAGTTCCTCTACAGTAAAGCCCTTCTTTTCGGCCCATCTTGTATACATACGATAAAGCATCTGCGCCCAGTCGCATGACTCGGTACCGCCTGCTCCCGCGTTAAGCTTTAAGATTGCATTGTTTTTATCAAACTCTCCCGTAAGAAGCGTACTGATCCTTAAATCTTCCAGAGTATTGACAAATGCATCAAGTTCTTCGCGGACCTCGGGAATGAGGCTCTCGTCAGCCTCTTCATAACCCATTTCAATAAGAGTCTCAATATCGTCATACTGAGTCTCAAGAGAAGAATACAGTTCTACCGTATCCTTCATGTTTTTAAGTGTTTTCATCTTCAGGTTTGCCGCATCAGCGTCATCCCAGAAATTCGGAGCTTCCATCTCTCGCTCCAGTTCTTCTATCCTCTTCTCCTTATTAGCGAGGTCAAAGTGAATCCCTCACTTCCGCTAATGGATTTTTGTAGGAGATAAG
>CACZSE010000120.1 GCA_902783735.1 uncultured Lachnospiraceae bacterium | reverse complement strand
GTCTGTGATGCTTTTGTGGGCAATGCCATCTTAAAGACACTTGAGGGTGTCGGCAAGCTCATGATAGGAACGGTTAAGGAAACCCTCACAACGAATTTAAAAACAAAGATCGGTGCATTATTCATAAAATCCGCTTTGAAAGAGAATATGAAGAGATTTGATGTTTCAAATCATGGCGGAGCACCGTTGCTGGGCCTGAACGGACTGGTTGTAAAGACTCACGGTTCAAGTAAAGCGGGCGAGATCAAAAATACACTCATTCAGTGTATAACCTTTAAAGAACAGAATATCAATGATAAGATAAAAGAGATCATTGGAAATACAGATGACACGATTTAAGGAGAGAGTATTATGGAATTTGAAAAGCTTAAGAGAGTAATTGCGGAAGTTCTTAGCGTGGATCCCGAAGAGATAACACCGGAGACAACTTTTACCGACGACCTTGGGGCAGATTCATTGGACGTATTCCAGATCATTATGGGCATAGAGGAGGAGTTTGATATTGAGATCCCTCCGGAAAAGGCTGAAAATATCACCACTGTTGAGGAAGCAGTTGAGCTTATCAAGAGTGCGATAGGACAGTAATAAAAAAGCCCTGAAAGGGCTTTTTTATGTAGTGGATCAAATATTTTATCTTTTATCTTACATAAGATTCGGATGTATATTTGTTTAACCAATAAATCATTGTTGGTTAAACAAATATACTGCCTTGTTGTGTAAAAAAGGAGTATATGAGATGAACAAATCTTTTGATGGCCTGGAAGAAAAACTGGGCTATTCATTCAAAGACAAGAGTCTGTTATTGCAGGCCCTGACTCACAGTTCCTTTGCAAATGAGCAGAGGATCAACAGCGTCGGTGACTATGAACGCCTGGAGTTTTTGGGAGACGCTGTTCTAGAACTCGTTTCCAGCGAATTTTTCTTTCATAAGTACCCCGATATTCCCGAGGGTAAGCTTACTAAGATACGTTCCTCAAACGTATGTGAACCTGCGCTTGCATATTGCGCAAGAGAGTTTGGACTGGACGGCTACATCAGACTGGGTAAGGGTGAAGAACAGACGGGCGGAAGGAAAAGAGACTCAATTGTTTCCGATGTATGTGAAGCGCTTATAGGTGCCATGTATTTAGACGGCGGGATGCAGGTTGCTCATGACTTCATACACAAATATATCCTGGCCGATCTGGAGAACAAAACGCTGTTTTTGGACAGTAAGAGTGTTTTGCAGGAGATGGTTCAGGCATCGGATCACATGTCTTTGGAATATAAGCTTGTGGATGAGAAAGGTCCCGATCATGATAAAGAATTTACCGTAAGGGTATATGTGGGCGGGAAACGCTTCGGAGAAGGTATGGGAAAGACAAAAAAGAGTGCCGAGCAGAAAGCTGCCTATGAAGCTATCATGAAGCTTCGTGAGATCAGTGCCACTTAAAAAGATATAAGAAAGAGAGTAAAGAAGTGTATTTAAAAAGCATAGAAGTACATGGATTTAAATCATTTGCAAATAAAATAGTATTTCAGTTCCATAACGGTATAACGGGCATAGTAGGACCAAACGGTTCGGGTAAGAGTAATGTCGCCGATGCGGTAAGATGGGTACTCGGAGAACAGCGTGTTAAGCAGTTAAGAGGCGGAAACATGCAGGATGTCATATTCTCCGGAACAGAGATGCGTAAACCTTTAAGTTATGCCTATGTTGCCATAACCTTAGACAATTCCGACAGACAGCTCGGGATAGATTTTGATGAGGTTACCGTGGCAAGAAGGTTATATCGTTCCGGTGAGAGCGAATACCTTATAAACGGAACGGCATGCAGACTGAAAGACGTCAACGAGCTGTTTTATGATACCGGTATAGGTAAAGAAGGCTATTCGATCATCGGTCAGGGTCAGATCGATGCGATCTTAAGCGGTAAGCCCGAAGAGAGAAGAGAGCTCTTCGATGAGGCTGCCGGTATAGTCAAGTTCAAGAGAAGAAAGATAGCGAGTGAGAAAAAACTTGAAGAAGAAAGAAACAATCTTGTTCGCGTAAATGATATTTTGGGAGAGCTTGAAAAACAGGTCGGACCGCTTGAAAAACAGGCTCAAAAAGCAAAGATATATCTGAATAAAAAGGAAGAGCTTAAACATAATGATGTAAATCTCTTCCTGTTGAGCAATGCTTCAACAAGGGAACAGCTGCAGAGTGTCGAAGAAAAATTAAAGATAGCAACGTTTGATCTTAATACATCAAAAGATGCATTTGAGAAGATAAAGGAAGAATATGACTCTACCCAGGAAAGGATAGAGGAACTTGAGAATACGATCGAAGAGGAGAGAAGATCTCTTTCAGAGGCCGATTCCGTAAGAGGTCGTCTGGAAAATCAGATAGAACTGTTAAAGGAGCAGATCAATTCCGCAAAAGGAAATGAAGAGCATCTCAATAACAGAAACGACAGTGTATCAAAACAGATTGAAGAAAAAAATGAGGAAGTAAAAAAGATCGCAGAGAAAAAAGCTTCCATAGATACCAGACTGTTAAAGGCGGGCGAGGCCAAAGAAGAACTTCGTAAGAAACTGGATGATATCCAGTCAAAGATCGAAGATATGAACTCTGAGATCGAGGCAAAGAAAAACAATATCATTCAGATCCTGGGTGAAAGAGCAAATATCAAGTCCCGTCTTGAACGACTCGATACCATTCAGGAACAGATAGATATCCGAAAGGCAGAGCTTACAAGCAAGATCGTAAGTGCTAAGACCGATGAGGAGAAACAGCAGGATATCATATCCGGTTTAGAGGAAGACTTTAAGACGATCACTTCCGATATAGGTATACTTGAAGAGGATCAGAAGAAAAAAGAAGAAGATTCTTCCGCTAAAAAAGCACAGCTTGAAAAACTCGACAATGACTTACGAGATGCACAGGTTAAGTATCATCAGGACAAGTCTACATTTGAGGCTTTATCAAACATAACCGAAAGATACGAAGGCTATGGCGGTTCCGTAAAAAGGGTCATGGAGGAGAAGGATAAGAATAAGGGCCTGATAGGTGTCGTAGCCGATATCATCAAGACCGAGAAAAAATATGAGATAGCGATCGAAACGGCTCTTGGTGGAAATATACAGAATATCGTAACCGACGACGAAGAGACCGCAAAGAAGATGATAGCGCTCTTAAAAAGAGAAAGAGCGGGAAGAGCAACCTTCCTTCCTTTGACCAGCATAAAGCATCCGCAGGAATTCAAAACACCCGAGGTGCTCGATGAAGCAGGTGTTGTCGGTATGGCCGATTCACTGGTCAATACAAAAAAAGAATATGCAAATGTCGCCAAGGCAATGCTGGGCAGGATCGTTGTCATCGACAATGTGGACAATGCTGTCAGGATCGCAAGAAAATTTGATTATGGTGTTCGTATGGTCACGCTTGAGGGTGAACTGTTAGTTCCGGGTGGTGCCATAAGCGGCGGAGCATTTAAAAAAGATTCAAACCTTTTATCCAGAAGACGTGAAATGGAAGAGATGAAACAGCGTATGCATGACACTCTTGTACTTATAGATACGCTTCAGGAACAGATAGAATCCACAAAGAAGGACAGAAATGCGGTCCGCGTAGAGATAGAGAATATAAAGATGAATCTGCAGACTGCATATATTAAGCAAAATACTGTCAGATTATCTTTAAATGCTGCCCGTAACAGACAGGAAGAAAACCAGGCAGATACCGATTCTTTAAAGAATGAATCAAAAGAGCTTGAAAAACAGATTGGTGAAAACACCCTCGAAAGAGAGAATATCAATGAACTCATGCAGTCATCTACCAAGACCGAGCATGAATGTGAAGAGGCTATCTCTAAGCTCACAAAAGAACTTGAGAAAATGAGAGCGCTGGAGAGCAGTGTGAGTGACGAACTTGCGGCTGCCGATGTGGAGCTTGAAAAGGTTACTCTTGAAGCGGGCTTTGAACAGCAGAATATCGACAGAATAGAAGCCGAGAAACAGCGTTATACCGATGAGTTAAATGAGATCATCGATAAGATGGGAAGCTCTAAAGAAGAGGTATTAAACAAGGAGCATGAGATCGAAGAGATACAAAAGACCATCGAGAGCTCATATACCGTTCAAAGTGATACAAAGGACAAACTTGATAAAGATATAGAAGAAAAAGAACAGTTAAATGCAAAGCAAAAGACCTTCTTCTCAAGAAGAGAAGAGCTTGGAGACAAGATAGCGGGACTCGATAAAGAGGTATACAGACTCGAGACCCAAAAGAACAAGCTTTCCGAATCGATACAGTCTCAGATCGACTATATGTGGAATGAATACGAGATCACGTTACGCGATGCCGAGAAACTGCGGGATCCGGAACTTACGGACCTTGTAGTCATTAAAAGAGATGTTGCCGAGCTTAAGGATCAGATAAAACGACTCGGAGATGTCAATGTCAATGCTATCGAAGAATATAAGGAAGTTTCCGAAAGATACGACTTTTTAAAGACTCAGCATGACGACCTTGTTGAGGCGGAAAAGACTCTCATGGGCATCATAGAAGAACTGGACAGCGCTATGCGCAAGCAGTTTAAGGAGAAATTCTCACAGATCACCAAAGAGTTTGACAAGGTATTCAAGGAGCTTTTCGGAGGCGGAACGGGTACACTTGAGCTCATGGAAGATCAGGATATACTGGATGCAGGCGTAAAGATCATTGCGCAGCCCCCGGGAAAGAAACTTCAGAACATGATGCAGCTTTCCGGCGGTGAGAAGGCATTAACAGCCATAGCTCTGCTTTTTGCAATACAGAACCTCAAGCCTTCTCCTTTCTGTCTCTTAGACGAGATAGAAGCGGCATTGGATGAGAGCAACGTCGGTAGGTTTGCCAAGTATCTGCACAAGCTCACAAAGCATACACAGTTCATTGTTATCACTCACAGAAGAGGAACAATGGAAAGAGCTGACAGACTGTATGGAATAACCATGCAGGAAAAGGGTGTATCTACGCTGGTAAGCGTAAATCTTATAGATGATAAGGATCTGAACTGATGGGATTATTCGCAAGGCTCAAGGAAGGACTTACCAAGTCCAGAGAGAATTTTGTAAACAATGTAATAAGTGTTTTTGATACGCATCAATATATCGATGATGATTTTTATGATGAGCTCGAAGAGATACTTGTAATGGGTGATGTGGGAGTCAGTGCCACGGAGCAGATCATTGAAAAGCTCAAGGAAGATGTAAAGAGTGAGCACCTGAGAACACCGATGCAGTGTAAGGCTTACCTTATAAAAAACATCAAGGAACAGATGCGTGTCGGAGCCGATGACTACGAATTTTTAAAGCAAAGAAGCGTGGTCATGGTGATCGGAGTAAACGGTGTCGGAAAGACGACAACAATAGGAAAGCTTGCAGCCATTTACAGATCAAAGGGCAAAAAGGTTCTTATAGCCGCTGCCGATACCTTCAGAGCGGCAGCTACCGAGCAGCTTGAGGAATGGGCTCACCGTGCCAATGTTGATATCATTAAGGGAAAAGAGGGAAGCGACCCTTCAAGCGTGCTTTATGATGCCGTAAATGCGGCAAACGCAAGAGGAGTCGATGTCCTTTTAGTCGATACCGCGGGACGTCTTCACAATAAAAAGAACCTCATGGAGGAGCTTAAGAAGATGCATCGCATTGTCGAAAAGAATTTTGCTGATGTAAAACAGGAGTATCTTATAGTCTTAGACGGTACCACCGGTCAGAATGCGCTTGTTCAGGCAAGAGAGTTCTCGCAGGCTGCACCCCTTTCGGGAATAGTCATCACTAAGATGGACGGTACTGCCAAGGGCGGTATTGCAATAGCTATCCAGAGTGAGCTTGGTGTTCCGGTCAAATTTATAGGAGTGGGCGAAAAGATAGAAGACCTGCAGGAATTCGATCCGGATACCTTTGTGGATGCGCTCTTTGATTTCAGAGCAGAGGGTGCACCGGAGGATCTGTCAAAGATAGAAGCACTACATTTTGATGATTGAAACCGACCGGTTGCGATCAAAATGTACATATCGGAAACAATGCACAGAATTTTCATGATAGATTATGCAAGGAGAAGATCATGCTTGAATTGAAGAGCTTTGAAGAAGCAAGTGAAGCAGTCTCTAAGGTAACTCAGGAGACAAAGCTTATATATAGCGATTTTTACAGTAACCTTACGGGCAATAAGGTTTATCTTAAGCCGGAAAATATGCAGTTTACGGGAGCATATAAGGTAAGAGGCGCATACTATAAGATAAGCACCTTATCCGAAGAGGAAAGAGAAAGAGGACTGATAACCGCAAGCGCGGGAAATCATGCCCAGGGAGTTGCATATGCCGCAAGATGCTTCGGGGCAAAGGCAACGATCGTCATGCCTACAACAACGCCGCTCATCAAGGTAAACCGTACCAAGGGATACGGTGCCGAGGTTGTGCTTTACGGAGACGTATATGACGAGGCATGCGAATATGCATTAAAACTGGCTGAAGAAAAAGGATATACATTCATTCATCCTTTCGATGATCCTGCCGTAGCAACCGGTCAGGGAACCATAGCGATGGAGATATTCAAAGAGCTTCCATTGGTTGACATAATATTAGTGCCGGTAGGTGGAGGAGGTCTGGCAACGGGTGTTTCAACACTCGCAAAGCTTCTTAATCCTAAGATCAAGGTCATAGCCGTAGAGCCCGAAGGGGCAAATTGTCTTCAGGAATCACTTAAAAAAGGTGAAGTGACCACTCTCGATCATGTAAATACGATCGCAGACGGCACAGCGGTCAAGACTCCCGGTAAGAGCATCTTCCCTTATCTTAAGGAGAACCTTGATGATGTCATTACCGTAAAGGATGAAGAACTCGTTGTCGCTTTTTTGGATATGGTGGAAAACCATAAGATGGTAGTTGAGAACAGCGGTCTTTTAACCGTAGCCGCCCTTAAACAGCTTAACTGCAAGGATAAAAAGATCGTCAGCATTCTTTCCGGCGGGAACATGGATGTCATCACCATGTCAAGCGTTGTTCAGCAGGGTCTCATAATGAGAGACAGGATATTTACCGTTTCTGTCCTGTTACCGGATAAGCCGGGCATGCTCAGCAAGGTATCCAGTATCATAGCTGAAGAAAACGGAAATGTTATTAAACTTGAACATAACCAGTTTGTATCCATAAACAGAAATGCGGCCGTGGAGCTTCGCATCACTCTTGAAGCATATGGAACGGAGCACAAAGAGAGCATCATGAAGCGTCTTGATGTGGAAGGGTACAAGCCGAAGGTTGTCAGGACAAATGTCTGATACATCCTCCTTACCTCACAGGATGCAGATATAACTGTCCTGTAATGGTATAAGAGGAATATTCAAATGAAAAAACTGATCGGAAGTAAAGAATTTTATAAAAAAGTTCTGACTATAGCCTTCCCGATCATGGTACAGAACGGAATTAGCAATTTTGTCAATCTTCTGGATAACATCATGATCGGCAGGATAGGTACGGAACAGATGAGCGGTGTCTCTATAGTTAACCAGCTCATGTTTGTATTTATACTCTGCCTGTTCGGCGTCGTTTCCGGAGCGGGAATACTCGGAGCGCAGTATTACGGGCAGAAAAATATGCAGGGAGTAAGGGATGTACTCAGGATCAAGCTCATACTTGCAGCAATAGCTTTGATGATAGCTTTGAGTGTTTTCCTTACCTTGGATACAAGACTCATATCTTTATATCTGCATGAGGGCTCCGAAACAGGAGATCTTGCCGCGACCTTAAGCTATGGACAGCAGTATCTTAAGGTCATGCTCATAGGTGTTTTTCCCATGGCGGTTGAGATGAGCTATTCATCAACGCTTCGTGAATCGGGAGAGACAAAGGTCCCCATGAGGGCATCTGTTCTTGCGGTATTCATCAATCTGATACTCAATTATATATTGATATTCGGAAAACTTGGCGCTCCGGCGCTGGGTGTAGTCGGTGCCGCGATAGCTACTGTCATCTCAAGATACATTCAGGCTGCCTATGTAGTTACATGGTCGCACAGGCATGTGGACAAGAACCCTTACGTGGAAGGATTGTATGCTCATTTCAGAGTTAAGCTGTCAATGTTCGGAAAGGTATTTTTACTTGCACTTCCGCTCATGATGAACGAAACACTCTGGGCAGCAGGTACGGCTGCGGTCAACACCTGCTATTCCTACCGGGGACTTAGCGTGGTTGCCGCCATCAACATACAGTCTACCATTTACAATATCTTTAACATCATGTTTATAGCCATGGGCGATGTTATTGCGATAATCGTTGGTCAGCAGCTGGGAGCGGGAAATATAGAAGAAGCAAAAGAGACATCGGCCAAGATCATTACTATGTCGGTCGTTTTTGCCGCACTTGGCGGTTTACTGATGTTTGTAATATCGAATATATTCCCCCTCGCATACAATACGACAGAGGAAGTCAGGGGATACGCCGGGTTATTCATTCGCATAATAGCAGTATTTACGCCAATACACGGATTCTTACATGCCATGTATTTTGCCATAAGAAGCGGCGGCAAGACGTTTATTACATTTTTGTTTGACAGTGTATATCTGTGGGTTGTGGCCTTCCCGTTTGCATATGTACTGGCACATTTTACGTCGGTGGATATAGGCCCGATGTTTGTTTACTGTCAGGCTATCGACCTGATAAAGGTTACGGTGGGAGTGTTCATATACAGATCGGGAATATGGGCCAGAAATATCACAGAACTGGTATGATGATAATATGTGAGGGATCGGATGCACATACGTATAGAAGATGATTTTGACCTTGATAAGATCATAAACTCCGGACAATGCTTCAGACCATGTAAAATATCAGAAGATATCTGCAGGTTTGTCACTAAAGACAGTGTCTTATATATGTCGTCTGCTGCAGATAAAAACGAATATGAGGTATCATGTTCCGAAGATGAATGGGAAAAGATATGGAAAGATTATTTTGATCTGGATACCGATTATGAGTGTATAAGATCAAGTGTTCCCCAAAGTGATGAATATATGACTCAGTGTGCTCAGGCGGGAAAAGGTATACGGATCCTTAAGCAGGATGCATGGGAGATGCTCATATCTTTTATAATCTCACAAAGAAAATCAATACCGGCAATAAGGACCTGCATAGAAAAACTGTGTGTAAGATACGGAACGCAAGTTAAGACGGAGCGTGAAAACTTAAATCTTTTTCCGACACCTAAGCAATTGGCTGTAGCAACAAAGGCCGAACTTATGCAGTGCGGCCTCGGTTACAGAACGGATTATATAATGGATGCTGCAGACAGAGTCTGCAATAATATGATCGATCTTGAAAAGATCAAAGAACTTGACGATGAAAGTCTTTATAACGAGCTTATAAAGATAAAGGGCGTCGGTAAAAAGGTTGCAAACTGTATATTGCTGTTTGCGTATCACAGAACCGGAAGGGCCCCTGTGGATGTCTGGATCAGCCGTGTCATCGATGAAAAATATAACGGGAACGATCCGTTTATAGCATACGGAGAATATGCAGGTATCATGCAGCAATACGCATTTTATAACAGTATCAGATAAGGTCCTCGTAAACACCGTTATTTTCGCGATTTAAGCTGTAACGTCTTATCTGCATCATGACTTCGTCATTGATACTCTTTACGGGAACGGGAGAGGGGTGACCGGTATAATATCCCTGGATAAGCTCCACGCCGAGATTCATGACGGTACGCAGTTCCTCGCGTGTTTCAACACCTTCAGCCAGCACAATTATATCATTTGCCGATGCATAATCGACTATGCTCTTTACAAAATGCTTTTTCTGATCGCTTAAGTTGATCCCTTCTATGAGCATACGGTCTATCTTCACATATTTTGGAGTATATCTGATCAGATTGTTCACATTTGAATAACCGCTTCCGTAATCATCCAGTGCTATCTCAACATTGAATTTCTTATAGTTATCTTTTCGCCTGTTTAGATCTTCGTTACCGAATTCGCTTGCTTCGGTATATTCCACTACAATCTGACCGTGGAATCTGTTAAGACGATCGTAAAGGTTTTTCTCATCGTTACCTTTAAGCTGGTATGCGGGAAGACTGTTTATAAATACCTTCTTATCTATAAAGTCCGCACTGTTTTTTTCTATATGATCAAGTACACCGTCAAAGGTGGCTTTTTCAATATCATAGAGTCTGTTAATGACGGATGCGGCTTCAAGTATATCGAGAGGAGAGAGCTCTATACCGCCTGTTGAACGCATAAGAGCCTCATAGCCGAAGATGGATCCGTCATCAGCTCTGACAATAGGCTGGAAGTAGTAGGTGAGTAAGCTTTCGTTGATGAGCTTCTCAACATCATTGCATCTTTTCTTTTCGTCTGCCGACATCTTTTTGACAACAACAGAACCTTTTCTTGAAACCATTTTGGCATGGTTCTTGGCATTTACCGTACGGTTTATGATAAAATCCAGTTCCTGTATCTTCGAAATGTCATTTTGCGTATTGGAACTGTAGACACCCATATGGTGAAGTTCTTTGTCGGTATCGTAAAAAGCGATACCTTCCTTCGGAATGGATGAGGTGATCTCTTCAAAACGTTTACTGCAGTCACTGTCGACAATTCCGATCAAAAATTCATCACCGCCGAGCCTTCCGCAGACTTCATCATCACGAGTGTTGCTCGATACAAAAGAAGCAAGGGCTCTTATGGCAGAGTCGCCTGTCTGTATCGAATAGGTCTCATTTATGTTCTTTAAGCTGTCAAGGTCCAGAGCCAAAACTCCGACCTTGCGGTCAAAGCCCGAATTCATGGTGATCATGAGAGACAGCTTTTCCAAAAATCCCTGATAATTATATAGTCCGGTCTGAACGTCCCTGACCTGATCGGATTTGATCTGATCTATATAACCCATCAGAGCCTTCTGCCTGTAAAATGCCTCGATCCCCATATTTACATTTTTCATCCAGACACGGAAGGTCTCGGTATATGAGCTCAGATCCTTTCCGGGATTCAGAGCAACATAACCAAAGCATCTGTCTTCGAAAAACATGGGCGCAAAAATATAAACTGCCGGATGAGCATGTTCTTCGTTTAGCTTTGGCAATAAGATCTTTGTTTCAAAGGTTCGATTAAGATCGACGGTATTTGATCCTGCGGCGATATTTGGACCGCATTCGATAACAAGATGCATACGATCGGTATAACCGGACCTTAAGGCATCATCGCCGATAAAATTGACAGCGTCCTTAAATCCTTCGTTGAGACATATGCTGAAGCTTTCAAAAGGACGTATCTGATATGTATATGTGGCAAGCATCTCGAAGAATTTGTCGTAATTTGTCTGGCAGAGCATATCTTCGGTAATATGATTGAAATCGGAATAGTAGCTCACCTCGGAACGATCGGTCTTCCATTCGTTTCGGTTTATCTTATGCAGCACAGGCGCAAAATCCTTACAGCCGCAACTGCCGCCTATTAAGATCTTAGCATCAAGCTCATAAGGCTTAAGGGGAGTATCGGTGATCTTTGAATGCAGATGATTAAAGCACTGTATGCCGCACTCCTTTGCCGGGATATCGGCTGATGTGAGCGGCACGGGCGATGTTCTTCCTTCAATAGTGGAGTCATAGCCGACTATGGCTATATCGTCGGGGATCTTAAGGCCGTATTCGCTCAGTTTTGAAGCTACGCCAATAGCCATGCAGTCATTTGCACAAACAACGGCCTGTGGTATATCATCTTTATTTTTCATAAGATAATCTGCAAACTCATGACCGCTGTCATACCAGTAATTTCCATGTCTGATACGGTCGTCACGTACAGTAAGACCGTGAGCTTTCATGGAGTCCAAATATCCGTTCAAACGCTGGATCGAATGCGGATGACCTTCTTTTCCGCCTAAAAAGGCAATATCCTTATAACCGTGTACCTCAATAAGATGATCCACGAGTTTAACGATCGGAGAATAGTGATCCATAAGGATGTGGTCGAACATGTCTGTTTTTCTGTCGACAACGATCACGGGTCCGGTGTAGGTATCCTTAAGCCTCTTTAACAGAGTGGCCTCAAGTCCCGGTGTAAGAAGTGTATCCAACATTACCACGATACCGTCGAAAAGCTCGGGTCTTAAAAGTGAAAATATGTTGGAATCCCCGATATTTCTTAATTCCGTTTCCTGAAATTTCTGGTACATGGAAAATATGCATACGTCATAATCGTGAGCGTATGCTTCGTTTATGAAAGCGTCCATAAAACGCTTTTGGGTATTCTCTTCAAGCTGTGCCAGTAAAACGCCTAGTTTTTTTCTCATATCATGCCCCCGGATAGTTATATATATTATAACTCTAAATACCAATTTATACTAATAAGATATGAATATTTTTGGACAGATATAAGAGTGAAGAAAAAACACAGTTAAAGCTGTAAAGAAAAAACACTTGACAAGACGTGACGACTATTATAATATAGCAAAGGTGTCAAGGTTTATGTATTGACAGAGGCGGACTATGGAAAAGATCATCAAACAGGGCCTGCTCTACGATTTTTACGGAGCATTGCTCAATGAACACCAGAGAGAAATATACGAAGCATATGTATATGACAACATGTCACTTTCCGAGATCGCCGAAGAACAGGGTATAAGCAGACAGGGAGTACACGATCTGTTAAAGAGATGTGACAAAAGCCTTGAAGATTATGAGAACAAACTTCATCTTGTTGAGAAATTTATGATGATAAGAGATGGAGTTGAAAAGATAGAGTCTGAGTCGGACATCGAAAAGATACGCAGTATCGCAGAACGGATGCTGGCACAGCTTTAACCGAGAGATTTACAGATACAAATATGGCATTTGAGAGTTTAAGCGATAAATTACAAAACGTATTTAAGAACCTGAGGAGCAAGGGAAGACTCACCGAGGAAGATGTCCGTCTGGCGTGTAAGGATGTAAAGATGGCCCTGCTCGAAGCGGATGTAAACTTCAGGGTGGTAAAGAAGTTCATCAAGACGGTTGAGGAGCGCGCTATCGGTCAGGATGTCATGAACGGTTTAAATCCCGGACAGATGGTCATAAAGATCGTTGACGAAGAGATGACCTCTCTCATGGGAGACGAGACCACCGAGATAAAGTTCCAGCCCGGAAAAGCCATAACCGTTATCATGATGTGCGGTCTTCAGGGTGCAGGTAAGACGACGACTACCGCAAAGCTTGCCGGAAAGTTTCTGACAAAAGGAAAGAAACCCTTACTTGTTGCCTGTGATATATACAGACCGGCTGCCATAAAGCAGTTGCAGGTAAACGGTGAAAAGGTCGGAGTAGAAGTGTTTACCATGGGAGACAGTCATTCCCCGGTAGATATCGCGAAAGCGGCCATAGAACATGCAAATAAGAACGGTCATAACGTAGTCATACTCGATACGGCAGGACGACTTCATATCGATGAGGACATGATGGCCGAGCTTCAGAACATAAAGAAAAATGTTGAAGTGCATCAGTCCATTTTGGTGGTCGATGCAATGACCGGTCAGGATGCGGTAAATGTTGCATCCGAATTTAAGGAAAAGATCGGTATAGACGGAGTCATCTTAAGCAAGATGGACGGCGATACCAGAGGCGGTGCCGCACTTTCCGTAAAGGCGGTCACGCAGCTGCCCATATTATATGTCGGCATGGGTGAAAAACTCGCCGATCTCGAGCAATTCTACCCGGATCGTATGGCAAATCGTATCCTGGGCATGGGTGATGTGCTCACTCTCATAGAGAAAGCGGAGCAGAGCATAGACATCTCCGAAGAAAAATCCAGGGATATGGCCGAGCGCATGAAAAAGGGGAAGTTTGATTTCAACGATTACCTTGAGAGTATGCGTCAGATGCGTAACATGGGCGGACTTGCAAGCATCCTTGGCATGATGCCGGGACTTGGTGTCAATGCTTCCGATATCGAAGGCAGCATAAATGAAAAAGAGCTTGCCAGAACCGAAGCCATCATATACAGTATGACACCTAAGGAAAGAGAAAACCCCAAGCTTCTTAATCCGAGCAGAAAGCACAGGATAGCAAAAGGAGCCGGAGTGGATATTGCAGTCGTCAACCGTTTCATAAAGCAGTTCGAACAAAGCCAGAAGGCAATGAAACAGATGCAGAGTATGATGGGCAAAAAAGGCATGAGAGGTTTGGGCGGCTTAGGCGGTCTTGGGAATTTCGCAAAAAAAGGATTCCCGTTCAGATAGTTGGAAAACCTAAGGGTTTCAGAATAAATAATGTATATTTATGTGATCAGAAAGGAAAGATTATCATGGCAGTAAAGATGAGATTAACAAGAATCGGTGAGAAGAGGAACGCTATATACAGAGTAGTTGTTTCAGACTCAAGAAGTCCCAGAGACGGAAAGTTTATCGAGGAGATCGGTACATACAATCCCAACACAGATCCTTCTACCATCAAGTTTGATGAGGAGAAGGCTAAGAAATGGCTTGCAAACGGTGCAAAGCCTACCGAAGTTGTTGCTAAGTTACTCAAGGTTGCAGGAATTGAGAAATAGTCATAAGTATGACAGCTAACACTTTGGAGGTGGGTTATGAGAGAATTGGTTGAAGTCATCGCTAAGAATCTTGTTGATAACCCCGATGAAGTTGTAGTAACAGAAGAAGGTAATGGCAGAAATATAACCATTAAGCTTCATGTTGCTCAGTCTGATATGGGAAAAGTCATTGGGAAACAGGGGCGTATTGCTAAAGCTATCAGAGCTGTAGTCAAGGCGGCCAGCTCCAATGATAACAAGAGAGTAGATGTAGAGATCGTTTAATAAATTGAGCACAGTCGTTTACGGCTGTGCTCTTATAATAAAGGCGCAAATGGAAAGATTATTACAGGTAGGAGCAATTAGCTCCACACACGGTGTCAGAGGAGAGGTCAAGGTATTCCCGACCACCGATGACGCAAAAAGATACAGCAAACTGAAGGAAGTTATCAT
>CACZSE010000119.1 GCA_902783735.1 uncultured Lachnospiraceae bacterium | reverse complement strand
ATTTTTCTGTAAAAACAAGTAACAGTCATCCTTTGATATGCATGCATATGAAAGAACAACCGGATTATACAGAACATCTTCACCGCGTATATTGAAAAGCCACATGATATCATCGAGCTTACTGATGAAAAGATATTGACACTCTCTTTCCTTAAGATACTCTCTTACTCTCGCGATCTTATTTAAGTAGGATTCTCCCGTGAACTCAGTACCCACAACATAAACCTTTGAACAGTTTATCTTTGGTCTGTCTGTCCAGATAACATCGCAAAGATCCGCATCAAATCTGATGATCTTATCCTTTCCTATGGCATCTGCAATATTTCTTATATAATCTGCATTACATGTCCTGCCGTCAAATCCCAAAGTCTGTCCCTGCAGCATATGTTTTGCCAGATAATCTTTAATTTTGGGCACATCATCCATGCCCATCTTCATGAGCGTTATGCCGCTTCCTTCCAGCTCGGACGCAGCCTGCACAAAATATCTTCCGTCGGTCCATAACAATGCTCTGTCCATGCTTACAAGCAGTGTCCCGTTTGAACCGGTAAATCCGCTCAGCCATTCTCTGCATTTGAAATAGTCGGAAACATATTCCGAATTATGAAAATCAGCGGTAACGACCATATACCAGTCGATACCGCTCTTAGCCATCTGTTCTCTTAATAGTTCAATCTGTTTTCTCATGATCATTTCTTCAATTGTTCAGGTATTCTTCTTAAAATGTTTTCGCCGACAAAGTGGCCTCTCAGAGAGGACTCAAGATCTATAAAATACAGATTTCCGAAATCCGTACCGGTCATGATATGATCTATCATCATATAACTCTGTTCTCCTCCGGCGCAGACATATTCATTGTCTCTGCAGTAAAAACCGCATGCATAATTTATTGCATAGCCCTTTTCGGGAGTAAAAAACTTCTCACGTGAATCAAAAGATATGAGTTTATCATGCATGAGAGCTCTGTCAAATGAGAGCATATCGGCGGAGCATGAATGAATGTCCCATACACCTCTTAAAGTATTGGGCATCTCTATCACTACCGCATCTCCTCCCATCTCAGGATCTGGAACGCTTGTAAGATCACCCACTGCCATGGATGAAGTATGTTCCATGCCGCAGACATCAAATATGTTCTTCTTAACATATTCCGAATAACTCTCACCGGTTATCTTTTCAATTATCATTGCAAGAATATGCATATCCGTGGTACAGTTTGCGACAGTTCCACCGGGTTCATGTTTGAATCCCGACACATTCAAAGCTTCCATGAATTCCTCATCGGTTATCTCATCATTTTCCAGACGCTTATTAAACTCACCGCCAAAACTGTCATATGCATCTCCCCAAAAGGCTTTTGGAGAACTTAAATAATCATATAATCCGGATTTTCCATACAAAAGATCGTAGATCGTAATGCTTGAACCGTATTCATATTCGGGCAGATATTTGTCCACAGTATCGGTCAGTTTAAGCTTTTCGGCCTCTTCAAGCTGGTAGATCGCCACAGCAGTCACAACGGTTGAAAATCCTCCCGCCTCATAGGTTGTATATGGATTTACAGGTGTTTCCCCGTCAGCCTCTTTCGAGTTCATGCCCGCAACGAAAATGATCTCATCATCGCTTGCAAACATATAAACACCTTTGTTGGACTTTGTCTTCTTACACTCTTCCGTCAGAATATCGGTCAAAGCCTTATATTCGGGTTTTTCATTTACCCAGATCGAATCACCGTCATAGGTGAGTCCTTTTGTGATATCATCAAATGAATACAGGATATCCGTAGCAGGAGCATTATCGTCCTTATCTTGAGTAACAGTTGTCTCAGAACCTGAAGATGTTGTCTTCTCTTCTGTCGTAACCGTGCTCTGCGGTAAAAAATCCTCATATTCGGTCTTCTTATCTTCCGATGCGCAACCCGCCAGACTGCACAATGTACATACGGCAGCAGCCAAAAAGATCGTTCTTTTAAATTCCATGTTGTCCCCTTATATAAAAATGGTCAGTATTTACATACTGACCATATTATCATAACAGGGTAAAAAGCACCATAAAATTATTATTGTTCCTTGAGAAACTCCCGTAATCTTGTGTATTTTCCCCCCATAATACCGAAATCCATTTCTTTATAGCTCCATAATGCGTATCCGATATCATATTTTTTAAACAGCTCCAAAACATCTTTATACCATCTTATGGCATCAAACTCATCAGCTCTGTCTATAACACCGAACTCACCGCAATACAGGGTAACGCCCATCTTCTTCGCAGCGGTTATCGCTTCCATTATCATTTCTTCATGATATTCCACCCCCATGGTCTTTGCCGGAGAATTCACGCATGGAAGACCCTGAAAACCTATTTTTTCGGACTCTGCTCTGTACCACGACATCTCATCCGGATAATGTACCTTAAGTTCAGGAGATATCGTAGGAACCCACGGTGCCTTCTGATGAGTGAACAAAAGCGGCTCATAGTAATGGAAGGTAAATATGGTATTTTTATCGGCAGGCGCCTCAAGCAATTTTAATGTTGCGGCACTGTTCCATTCGACTCCTCCGTAAATAATGGTAGTCTTAGGCGCGTTTTTACGGATCACCGCAACAGTCCTTCCGATCAGTTCATTCCATCTGTCACAATATTCGGGATTAACAACCTCATTTAACAGTTCCATAGCGACGGTATCATGATACTTCCCGTATCTTGCCGAAAGCCTTTCCCATAAATGTAAAAATCTCTCTTTTGCCTCATCACTGTCAAATAATGTATTTAGTCCCGCCTTCGAAGCGTTATCAAAAAAATATCCCCAGGTCTTATGAACGTCCAGTATAACATTCATCCCTCTCTTTTTACACCATTTGATCGTATCGTCAATATAATGATAATTACCCATGATCTCTTCGCCTTCAGGCGTCTCGATAACCTCATAATCAACAGGCAGTCTGACATGATCAAAATTCATGTCGGCAATGATCTGAATATCCTCCTCCGTAATGAAAGTGTCGTAATGCTCATTCGTATATTCACTGCACTGCGACAAAAAACCACCTAAATTAACACCCTTCTTTAATCTGATCATTTTACCTCCTTATATATGGTACCGCTCAGGTACCGCGAGGGTACCCGAGCGAGCCGAGTGTACTGTTGCTGAAACGGTCGATCTTTCCGGCGAAGACCGTATTGGGTCTCGGTACTTAGCGATTCAGTCACTCAGTGGCTGAGAGCTTAGTACCGCTAGGGTACCCGATCGAGCGGGAGCGTGTCTGAGCCGGAACAGATCGACAGTTTCTCTACATTACTCACTCAATCTCCTCAACCCTGACGTTTGTAATATCAACAGTTGCCGTAGAACCCCTGTGACCAAGGTTGAATTCCAGCCTTCCGCGCGGGTCGGTCTTATCATTCATCTCAAACTCATAGGTATATGTTTCCCACTTGTCGCTTATCTCAAGCTCGGTATCGGGGAAGTACCTTATCCAGTTAACAAACGGAGCCGATACACACACAACTATGTTTCTCGGTTCTTCGGCTTTTGCATCGAAAGTGATCTTATATTTCGACCCTTTCTTAATGGGTATATTCCAGCTGACAAGCTGAACGGAATAGTCTACATCGCCTTCCGCTTCACTGGTGATCTCTATCATGCCATCCTTTATGACAGCTTCACCCTTTCCGTTCTGAGCAAGTAAGAATTTCCAGTCCTGATCGTCTTCAAGACTTTCGCTTTCATCTGCAAAATCACCGTTTCTGACGTAATTACCGTCTTCGAGCGGCTCTCTCATTTCTATTACGGGTTTCTTGACATCGGTCTTATAATGATCTTTCTGATAAACACGAACATAGTCAATTTGATATTCCGCGTTATCAAAGTTTGTTGTCTCATCGGGATTGCCCGGCCAGTCTCCGCCGACAGCCAGGTTCATCTGTACAAAGAATGTCTGATCGAAAGGTGCCGGATAAGGCTTCTCGTCTTCTCCTTCGACAGCCGTAAACCAGTCTCTTACTTCCAATATCTGAACAAAATCCACGAAGAATTTCATCTTTCCGGGTTCCCATTCAACAGAATATTCATGGAAATCATCGGAAAATGAGCCTTCCGTAAGTTCCTTCTTTCCCTGTTCCTGACCGTGAGGCTCACCATAGTGTATGGTAGCATAAGAAGTCTTGGTATCGTTACCGAGGACCTCCATGATATCGATCTCACCGCACTTGGGCCATTGACCATACTTTCCTTCATCTGTAGGCATCATCCATGCAGCAGGCCATAAGCCCTGACCTTCCGGGACCTTAGCTCTGATACACACTTTACCATACAGAAAATCCTTCTTATTCTGTGAATTCACTTTTCCCGAAGTGTAGCTCTTCTTACCGTTTTCATCCACAGTCTCTATGGCTTTCAAAACAAGACATCCGTCTTTTATGAAAACATTTTCGGGCGTATCTACATAAGCCTGAAGCTCATTGTTTGTCCAGCCGGGTTCTCTGAGTTCAACATTCCAGTTGTCCTCATTTAAGACAGGTCCGTCAAATTCATCCGACCAGAGCAGATTGTAGCCAAGCATTGGCGGTGTTTCTGTCTTTTCAACAGGTTCCGGTACAACCATCTCTTCCTGTACCGGCTGTTCTGTTGCTTCAACAGTTTGTTCTGTTGCCGTCTGTGAACATCCGCTAAATAATCCTATTATCATAACAACGGAACAGAAAATTGAAATTTGTTTTTTCATGCTATCTTCCCATCACAGGCTGTATGCTCACAATGTACTGCCTGCATATACATTGTTTCGGTCTGTTTAAAGACCTGCGCAGTTTTTGATCTTATATACACCTTAATACAGGCAATACGTCAAATATATCGTTTTGTTATCTTTTTTATCGTTTTAATGATATAATAGGATCACGTAATGACTAAAAGATCAAGCAAATACCTGTAAAGAGATTGATAATGGAAAATAAAGAATGGATCTATAAAGAATATATTAATCGTGAAAATCTTATCCTTCATGCTCCTTATGAGCCTGAGATGGATTTCTATACCGCGGTTAAGAACGGCGATATCAAAAAAGTAAAGAATTATCTGAAAAACGGTCTGTCTTCCACTCCCGGCCTGGGTTTACTTTCCGAAAACAGGATCAGAAACTTTAAATACCACTTCATAATCACGGCAGCCATGATGAGCAGATATTGTATTGATGCGGGATTAAGCCATGAACAGGCCTATTCATTGTCCGACTATTACATACAAAAGGTTGACAGGCTGGATACTCTGGCCAAAATAGACAGGCTTCACTATGATATGGTCCTGTCATACACAGAGCTCATGAAAAATTTAAAGGCCTCGAGTAAATACTCGAAGCCTGTTATTCGTTGTATCGATCATATTTATACGCATCTTCATATGCGTATCACCTTGACTGAACTTGCAGAAAGGGTATCTTTATCACCCTCATATCTGTCCAGACTCTTTAAAAAGGAGACAGGATTAAGCATCAGTGAATACATATCCGTTCAAAAGATCGAAACCGCCAAAAACATGCTTTTGTATTCCGATTACTCTCCTTCACAGATATCTTCCGTTTTGGGATATCCGTCGCAAAGCTATTTTACCGAACGCTTTAAAAAATCTACCGGAGCCACTCCTTTGGAATATCGAAAGCATCGCTAGAAGCTATTCGCGTTTATCAAGATCGATATATGTTCTTTCTTTGCAAAGCGTTTTATATGCAGGTCTTATGATCTTTCCGTTATTGGCAAGTTCTTCAAGTCTGTGAGCACTCCAACCGGATATTCTGGCTATCGCAAATAAAGGAGTGAACAATTCTTCCGGAAGTCCCAACATACTGTAAACAAAACCCGAATAGAAATCCACATTTATACTTACGCCCTTATACATGTGTCGCTCTCTTGTGATTATCTGCGGAGCAAGTCTTTCTATCATAGTATAAAGGTTATATTCATCATCAAGGCCTTTTTCATGAGCTAATGCACCGACAAAGCTCTTTAACACTTCCGCTCTCGGATCGGATTTCGAATATATCGCATGACCGACACCATAGATCAATCCCGAACCGTCAAATGCTTCACCATGAAGCAGTTTGTTCAGATATGCGCTTACCTCATCTTCATCCTTCCAGTCTTTGATCTCCTTTTTCATGCACTCGATCATTCTGACAACCTTGATATTGGCTCCACCGTGTCTGGGACCCTTAAGAGAACCTATGGCCGCAGCAATGGTCGAATATGTATCGGTAAGTGATGAGGTCACAACATGAGTCGTGAAGGATGAATTATTACCGCCACCATGCTCCATATGTAAAACAAGAGCCACATCGAGTATTCGAGCCTCCAGTTCAGTAAATGCACTGTCGGGTCTTAACAGATGAAGGATATTCTCAGCCGCAGAAAGCTCCGGATCGGGCTGATGGATAAAGAGGCTGTTACCGTCATGATAATGGCTGTATGCCTGATATCCGTATATTGCAAGAAGCGGAAAAAGACTGATAAGCTGAAGACACTGTCTCAGTACGTTGGGCATTGAAGTATCATCGGCCCTGTCATCATATGAATACAGTGTAAGTACACTTCTGGCAAGGGTATTCATCATGTCCTTACTTGGTGCTTTCATGATGATATCTCTCACAAAGCTTGTGGGAAGTGTACGATAATATGCAAGAATATCACAAAAGTCCCTGAGTTCCTGCTTATTCGGCAGTCTGTCGAACAAAAGCAGATAGGTCACTTCTTCAAAACTGTATCTTCTGTTGATATCGTTGGTATCTACAAGATCCTTAACATTATATCCTCTGTAAAAAAGATTGCCGTAATCGGGTACGGTCTCTCCGTCTACGATCTTGGTCGCCCTTACATCACTTATATTGGTAAGACCTGCAAGTACACCTTTTCCATTCAGATCACGAAGTCCTCTTTTTACATCATATTTGACAAAAAGGTCAGAATCTATGATCCCGGCAGCTTTACTCATGGCTGCCAGTCTTTCGATCTCCGGTGTAAGTTCCGAATATTTGTTATTTTCCATATATATACCCCCTAAATCCGTCTCAGAGTCACATCTGTCCCCCCTACAGGCTGTAACCTTTTTAGATCATTACAGAAAGTTACAGATTTAAGAAGGACTTTACTTCATTTACCATGTCCTGTATCTCACATACATGATCATGTCTTGTAGGTGCCGTCTTTATCTCTTCCACTGCGTTCGGTACCTTGGTCCCGGATAATCTGCTCAGTCTGTCAACCAGATCAAAATCAGGCTCATCGGACTTTTTGCCCTCGATCGCTTCCATAACGGAAACCGTAAACTTATAAGGGCTTGCGGTAGATGCGATAACAGTCTTTGTCTTATCTTCGGTACGTTTTACATAATCATCATAAACCTTTGCAGCAACTGCAGTATGAGTATCAAGAACATAACCTGTCTTGTCGTACATATCTTTTATCTTTGCGCAGGTCTCCTGCTGAGTAGAATATCCGCCGACAAAACCTGAGAGCTTATCTTTCATGTCATCGCTTATCTCATATCTGCCTTCGTCCGAAAGCTGTTTCATGAGATCGGCATTCTTTTTTGAATCTTCACCGGCTATGAGATATATGAGTCTCTCCAGATTCGATGATATAAGAATGTCCATCGAAGGAGAATTGGTAAGCATGAATTCCCTGTTTCTGTCATATACGCCTGTCTCAAAGAAATCAAACAGAACTTTATTTTCATTTGAAGCACATATGAGTTTTTCGATGGGGATACCCATGTTCTTTGCAAAATAAGCAGCAAGTATGTTGCCGAAGTTTCCGGTGGGAACCACAACATTGATCTTCTCACCTTCAGCTATCTCGCCGTCACTTAAAAGCTTTGCATATGCATATACGTAATAAACGACCTGAGGAACAAGTCTGCCGATATTGATCGAATTGGCACTGCTGAACTGGAAGCCTTTTTCTTCAAGTTCCTTTGCGAGCTGTTTATCGCCGAATATCTTCTTAACGCCGGTCTGTGCATCATCAAAGTTTCCTTTTATGCCTACAACCAGAGTGTTGTCACCTTTTTGCGTTACCATCTGTCTTTCCTGGATAAAGCTTACTCCACCCTTTGGATAAAATACGATTATCCTTGTTCCGGGTACATCGGCAAATCCGGCCAGCGCTGCTTTTCCGGTATCACCGGAGGTGGCTGTCAGAATGACTATCTCATTTTTTATGTTATTCTTCTTAGCCGAAGTCGTCATAAGATGCGGCAATATGCTAAGGGCCATATCCTTAAATGCTATCGTGGCGCCATGATAAAGTTCTAAAAAATAAGCCCCGTCTTTTTTTGTAATGGGAACGATCTCTTTTGTATCGAATTTGTCATCATAGGCATTTTCTATACAGTTTTTCAGTTCTTCCTCTGTAAAATCCGTAAGAAAAAGCTTCATGACCTCGTAAGCTATACCTTTATAATCCATGCCGGCAAGCTCTTTTATGCTTTTGTCGAGTACCGGAAGTTTGGTTGGAACAAACAACCCTCCGTCATCGCTTAAGCCCTTTAATATTGCCTGACTCGCCGTTACGGTCTTTGAACTGTCTCTTGTGCTTTTATATAATATCTCTTCCATATCAAAACCTCTGAAAATCTAACTGATAAGGTCATCTGCCTTACCGCAATATTAATTCATTATACAGATAATCGGATACAATTTCAACCAAAACCCCTTTAAACGCGAACCTTAAGTTCCGAATAGATATCGGCATAAAGTTTACCCGACAGACTCTCTATATAATTTGTCATATAATTCTTGTTTATCCCTTTTTTCTTCAATATATCTACTGCCTTATTGTAGGCAATGGCCGCATTTATCGCATCATCATAGTAGCCGACCGTTACATCACCGTTTATATGGATCTTTGCCCTGTAACAGTGTTTCTTATTGTGGATACAGCTCTCTACACCATAAAACGTATTAAAGACTTCAATATTTTCATATCTGTAATCAAGTTCATCATCATTTATAAACCTGAAATCCTTATCCCTTACGGCATAATTCTTTATACCGTATCTTGACCCGAGACTTACCTGCATGCCGTAATCGTTTACATAGAAATGACCGCCTCTTCTGAGTATCCTGTGAGACATATAGTAAAACAAGTCATCCATGGAAAACTTCATTTCCTCATGTTCCGAAATAAAATATGAAAAATAGCGTTTTCTGACATAGATAGGATTCGGAAGATAAATGTTATTGTCACGAAAATTTATGATGCAGACATATTTGTCATATGAAATGGGCATGTCAATATCAAGCATCCCGATATTAAAACCCGGGTCAGAAATGATGGATGAAGCAAACTCATAGGCCTTTGACGCTTCTTTGTCACTGTCATAACTTCCCAAAGATATATGCTTGTTCTTATATGTGAACGAAGCCCTGTAGTAAATATCTCCGTTCTTCTTCTTTGCGATATAAACTCCCTTTGAAGTTTCACTCATAGTATTTACACCGTATCACTGGGCAGCATAGTCAACAAAACATATATTCATATCAACCGGACCTTCTATACCATATATATCTCCCTTGGTCGAATATTGCCAGATATCATATTTATATGGATAGTCCGGATATTTATCCTCCTGGGCAAGCCAGAAGGAACTTGAAGTGAACTTGGCCACATCTATCCTCTTTAAAAGCCACTCCTTGTTACCGTATATCATGGGTCTGTAGCCGGCT
Source organism: uncultured Lachnospiraceae bacterium (assembly GCA_902783735.1). Lineage (GTDB taxonomy): Bacteria > Bacillota > Clostridia > Lachnospirales > Lachnospiraceae > Colinaster. The sequence continues at coordinate 2,098 of CACZSE010000119.1, read as the reverse complement.
TCCTTGATCTTGTTTACAAAGGCCGAGGTTATCAGAGTCTTTTCATCTTTGGTCAGCGTATCGATCCTGCCGGTATCATTTTCAATATATTCCATGTCAAATGCTACGGGATAGGTGATCTTCTTTCCCTCCAAAGCACCGATAACGATATTGGCTTCTTCTTCGGCCTCCTGAGTATTTATTGCCTGAGAATAAAAATACACGCCTACATCAAGTCCCGCTTCGATCGCAGCATCGATATTTTTCTCAAAATATTCATCCATCGAAAGGGTACCGTTCTTATATCCTCTTGAACCTACCCTTATCATGACAAAGTCAATGCCCTGCTCCTTAACACGTACAAAATCAATATCTTTTTGATAACGTGATATATCTATTCCGGTAAATGCAATATTTTTTCCGCCTGAAATATATTTGTATTTACCGCCGGATTCCACAAGATTTGTAAAGTCATAACTGTTCTTTTCTATCTTGTCATTTATCGTGATCCATTCCTCGGAACCATCGTGATTTTTTATCTTTACATGTTTTCCGTCATCCTTTTGCGGTTCTTCTGTAGGTGTCGGTTCTGCAGTCGGTGTAGCTTTTGGCGTAGGCGATACATTAAGATCTATAACATCTTCGTCATCTTCATCTCTTTGAGGATAGAGATCCCAGATATCAAGATCCGATGCAACACGTTTATTTTGCGGCAATTTTTCAGAAATAAACGGATCGTCTTCCTCAGCAAGCATTGCAGATGCTGTTGCCGTAGCCTGAGCCTGAATGTTTAAAAGGTTTTCAGACGGTTTCTTATCTTTATTAACGGAAACGACAACAACCAAAACCAAGAGTATGAAAACTGACACTCCGAGAGCCATATAAACGATGGGCAATCCACCGTTATTTTCATCAAATTCATCATCTAATCTCATTTATTGACAATTGCTTTCTTAGGACACTTCTCAACACATGTACCGCAATCAATACATTTATCATAGTCAATCTTTGCAAGATTGTCGTTAACTTCTATGGCCTGGCTCGGACAATTCTTGGCACATATGCCGCATCCTATGCATCCTACGGTACATGCCTTCATGACAGCCGGTCCCTTATTTTTTGAACTGCAGCTTACCTTTATGGTCTTATCGTAAGGAATGAGTTCAATGAGATTATTGGGACATGCACTCACACAGGCTCCGCAAGCCTTGCACTTTTCCTTATCTACCACAGCAACGCCATTTACAACATGAATGGCATCAAACGCACAGGCTTTTACACAATTCCCGTAGCCGAGACAACCGTATTCACAGCTTTTGGGCCCGCCGGCAGGGACAAATTTCATTACTCTGCAGTCTTCATTGCCTGTATATTCATACAGTTTATGAGTCTTTTCACAATCTCCCTGACACATGACAAAAGCAGTCATGCGAACAGTCTGACCGGCTTCCACGCCCATGATATGCGCGATTATATTTCCGACGGTCTCACCGCCCACGGGACAGGCATTTACCTTTGCCTCTCCCTTAACAATTGCCGACGCGAGTCCGCTGCATCCGGGATAACCGCAACCGCCGCAATTGTTCCCCGGAAGTGCATTTAAAACCTGCTCTTCCCTTTCATCGGTCTCAACTTTAAATTTTATTCCTGCCACACCTAAGAATATGCCTATCAAAAGTCCTACACTACCGATAAGCACAGTGGCCGTAATTATTCCTGTGATCATTTCAGTCACCTTTATTGTCGATCATTTAAGTCCGGCAAATCCGCAAAATGCAATTGCCATGAGTCCTGCCGTGATAAGTACCATGGGCATGCCTTTTACAGATTCCGGAAAATCATTGTATTCTGTCTTTTCTCTGATCCCTGCCAGTATCACTATCGCTATGGTAAATCCTGCGGCTGTAGCAAATCCGTTTACGGTTCCGGCAAGTATTCCGTACTCTTTTTGAACGTTGGTGAGTGCCACACCCAGAACAGCACAGTTTGTTGTAATAAGAGGAAGATAAACTCCCAATGCCTTATAAAGAGAATCTACGAATTTCTTTAAAAACATCTCAACAAACTGAACGAGTGCCGCAATAACAAGTATAAATACTATCGTCTGCAGATATTCCAT
>CACZSE010000118.1 GCA_902783735.1 uncultured Lachnospiraceae bacterium | reverse complement strand
TGAGCTGCGGACAGTTTCTTTTTTGCATCATTATATGCTTTTGCCTTATCCTTTAAAGAATCAAATGCAGCCTTCTTGGTACTGTATTCGGCACTGGCATCCATATATTCCTTATAAGCTGTACTGAATTCTTCTTTTGCGGTATCCGGATATGCAGAAACACCCATCCAGTCATTTAAAGCATTGGCATCCTTTATGGTCTTATCCTGTTCAAATATGATCGAAATGATACTTTCAGCATCGGTGATACCTTCATATTTTGACGTGTCTTTACTTTTTAATTCGTCTGCCACCGTAGGGTTTGAGGCCATTGTATTTCTTATGTCAGCGCATACTTTTTCCTGCTCAGATTCGTACTTTGCTTTAGTATTTGCTTTTTCAAGCTCTGCGTAATCCAGCTCGCTCTGAGCGGCTGATACATCTGAGTCTCCGCCGTCCACAACAGCTTTGATCTCATCATATTTTGCTTTTGCATTTGACAGCTCATTCTGTGCTTTTTCCAGTTCAAGCTTTGTTTCGTTAATATCCGAATCCGATTCCGTATTTCCGCTTGCGACCGTCTGCTGTCTGGCAATGCTGTCCACATTGTCCTGAGCGGCTTTGACTCTTGCTTTTGCAGCTTCGATCTGAGCCTCATATACCGCCATGGGAGAAACCTGTCCGGTGGTGGCCTGATCGTAAGCCTGAGCACTCATCTCACCCGTAAGCGCTCCTGCGGTATATTTATAGATAAGATCCTCAAGGTCTTTTTGCGCCTTTTCAAGTTCTTCGCTGTCGCTGTCTTCAAGATAAAAGAGTACCTGATCCTTGGTGACGGTATCGCCCACCTTAACGGCTACGGAAGCGATCTTCCTGCTTTCCTTTACCATGACACTGTAAGGATCGTCGGCTTCAACCACTCCCGTTCCCCTGATCTTTTCGGTAATCGTCGCACTCTGAACATATTTTGTTGCGACCTCCGGCAGTGATCTGTTCATGATGCTGTTTGAAAAGAAGGTTAAGATCAGCATTATCGTAAGAAATACGATCGCTATATTTTTTATGACATCTTTTTTCAGTTTGATGGTATTTTTTTCATTTTGTTCTTCGTTCATGTTATGTAAACCTTAACCTTTCATACCACCCTGGTAAGTGATTCCTTCCACAAGATATTCCTCTCCGTATTGGAAGACCAACAGCGTCGGGATCATGTATATGGTAGCAACCGCAAAAGCTATTCCTATCTCGCCCTGGTTGATCTTCGAGAGAAATACGGAAAGCGGATGCATATCGCTGTCTTTTAAGAGTATCAGCGGCTGTTCTACCATGTTCCAATAGTCTATGAACAAAAGTATGCACACGCTGGCAATGGCACTCTTACATAACGGATAACAGATCTTTGTGAATATCTTCCATTCTCCGGCACCGTCAATTTTGGCAGCTTCTATTATGCCGACCGGTATACGTCTCATGCACTTGGTAAGTAAAAATACCGCAAAGGGTGAAAATATACCAGGCAGCCATATTGCCCAGTTTGTATCCGTTATTCCAAGCCAGTTGCTGACTATGAAATTCGGCACCAGTGTTACCTGATATGGCATGAGCATCAGTATTATGTAGGAAAAGAAAATGATCTGTCTTACTTTTCCGTTGTATCTTGCAAATCCGTAGGAGGCCAGTAGGGCGACTATCATCTGGAATATAACTATCGGAACTACCAATATAACGGAATTCCAAAACTTTAACAGATAGTCGGGGCTGTTAAAAAGTACCGTAAAATACTGCTTAAAGCTGACTTTGTCAGGTATAAACTTCAAGTGTACCGTTTCAGAAATGTACTTTCCCGCTCCCGCGCCGGCTACTCCCTCAAATATCTTTCCGTAATTTGCTGATATCTCCGTTTCTGCCATAAATGAATTACACACGGTAAAGATGATGGGGATCACATATATTATCGCTACAAATATCAATATGGCCGACAGTATCTTTTTCTTTTTATTTCTTTTTTTTGTTTTTATCTCTCTGTTATACTTCATCGGCTAATCCTCCAGATCCCTTCCGACAAAGTTTTCTATAATAAAGAGCAGGCCTACTAAGATGATCATGACAATGGACATCAGTATGGCCGCTGCCGACAGCTTTTGGTAATCCAGTGCGGCAAACATATTGTTCATGTAATGCTGCATCATGTACAATGCCTCATACGGATAATCACCCGTTAAAAGATATATCTCTCTGAAAACCTTAAACGAGTTTATCAGTGACATGATAGTGACAAAAAGGATGGTAGAAGCAAGATATCTTATCTTTATGGTCCTGAATATCACCCAGTCGGATGCGCTCTCAAGTCTGGCGACTTCGATGAGATCCTTTGGTATGTTTGAAATGGCAGCCATGAACAGTATCATGTTATAACCCAGATTCTTCCATATAAACAATATGATAATGACGATCTGGGCACTGTCGGATTTCATCCAATCAATCCTTGCTATATCGTAATGACTCAGAAACTCATTTACAATGCCGTTGTTATCAAATAAAACCTGCCAGATAAGAATGACCGAAGCTATGGGGACCATCATGGGGCTCAAAATGCTCGATCTGATCTGTGATTTACCCACAACATTCTTATCCAGAGCAAATGCTACCAATAATGACAATACAACTATGAGCGGAACACTGATCAAAGAGAATTTGACCGTGTTGGTCACTGCAAGTCTGAAAGCTTTGTTTTGTACGATCGAAAAATAGTTATCCAGAAAAACCCAATTTTTTCTGACAGGGTTGTCAACAAGGGAATAAAAAATGACCACGAGAAAAGGGATCACAAAAAAGGTAGCAACACCACATACGCTGGGTGCCATAAATAAGGCTGTTTTCCTTTTTAACTTTTTTGTCATTACTCCGGTTCTTTTCTTCATGGTCAAAGCCATGACCTCCCCATTCAGATGTTATTGTTTGCTATTTCGTCCAATATGACATATATGTCATCTCGTCCCTGCTTAGTCTCGGCCGAGAACGGAATGATGACCGTCCCCCCGTCACATCCCAATGTATCTCTTATGAGCTTGATCTGCTTTGATATCTGACTTCTTTTTATCTTGTCCAACTTAGTTGCTATGATCACAGGTTCAAAGCCTGAAGCCACGATCCATTTATACATATCAATATCATTGGCTCCCGGTGCGTGTCTTATATCTATAAGAAGAAAGACCTTTTTTAAAGCCTTTGATCCGTTAAGATATCTTTCTATCATCTTACCCCATGCGGCTTTTACCTTTATGTTTGCCGTTGCATAACCATAACCGGGTAAGTCAACGAAGTAAATAGCATCATTGATATTGTAAAAATTGATAGTCTGAGTCTTTCCGGGCTGAGAACTGGTCCTTGCATAACTTTTTCTGTTCATCAACGCATTTATAAGCGATGATTTACCCACATTACTCTTTCCGGCAAATGCAACCTCGGGAAGAGTGTTTTGCGGAAGCTTACTGGTTATTCCGCAGACAGTCTCCAAATTGACGCTTTTTATGACCATAAAATTCCTCATTTGTGGTGTACTAATCAAATTAGTACACTTAATATACTACTAAGCTTATATGATGTCAATATGAATTATGAAAAAATAAAAGCCCGCTAAGGGCTTTTATCTAATGATCGTAGGCTCTTGTTTGCCCTCTATCACATCTTTTGTTATGATACATTCTTTTACAGTGTCATCAGAGGGGATCGTAAACATCACATCCATCATTGCGCTCTCCATAATGGTACGCAATCCTCTGGCTCCCGTTTTCTGAGTAAATGCTTCTTCAGCAATTGCATCGATCGCATCGTCTTCGAAAACAAGTTTGACATCATCATATTTGAACAGTTTCTGATATTGCTTAACAAGTGCATTCTTCGGCTCTGCCAATATCTTTACAAGTGATTCCTTATCAAGTCCGTCTAAAGCGACTCTGATGGGCACTCGACCCACAAATTCGGGAATAAGTCCGAATTTTACCAGATCCTGTGTACTTACCTGTGAAAGCAGTTCACCGATCTCATTGCCTGATTTCTGTGCGATCTCGGCATTGAAACCTATAGACTTCCTGTTAAGTCTTTCTTCTATGATCTTTTCAAGTCCGTCAAAAGCACCACCGCAGATAAATAAGATGTTTGAAGTATCGATCTGTATAAGATCCTGGTGCGGATGCTTTCTTCCGCCCTGAGGCGGTACACTTGCAACAGTTCCTTCTACTATCTTAAGAAGTGCCTGCTGTACACCCTCTCCGGAAACGTCCCTTGTTATTGATACATTTTCACTTTTCTTTGTGATCTTATCGATCTCATCTATGTAGATGATACCGAGCTGAGCTCTTTCAACATCATAATCTGCAGCCTGAATAAGCTTAAGGAGTATATTCTCAACATCTTCTCCCACATATCCGGCTTCGGTCAGGGTAGTTGCATCTGCTATCGCAAACGGAACATTTATGATCTTTGCAAGTGTCTGTGCAAGATAAGTCTTACCTGAACCGGTAGGCCCCATCATGATGATATTTGACTTCTGAAGTTCAACTTCATCATCGTCTTTTTTCTGAGATGTTACACGCTTATAGTGGTTATATACCGCTACCGAAAGGACTTTCTTTGCCGCTTCCTGACCAATTACATACTCATCCAGAAAGTGCTTTATCTCTATGGGCTTTAGAAGGTTGATGTCCAAAGAGATATCGTCTTTTTCAAATTCGCCCTCATCGAACTCCTCGGCTATCATATCTGCGCATATTTCGATACACTCATCACAGATATATACACCTTCGGGTCCGGCTATAAGCTTACGAACCTGCTCCTGTTTTTTTCCGCAAAATGAACATTTAACATGTCCGGATCCATTTTTGCCCGCCATCGGTTACCTCATTATTCTTCTACTCGTTTTGTGATAACGGAATCTATAAGGCCATACTCTTTGGCTTCTTCAGCTGTCTTCCAGTTGTCGCGTTCTGTGTCTGCTGCTATTGTGTCATAATCCTTTCCGGTGTTTTCGGCAAGTATGCTGTTGAGCTTTTTCTTTGTCTGTAAAATATGCTCTGCAGCGATCTGGATCTCTGTTGCCTGACCCTGAGCACCGCCAAGAGGCTGATGGATCATGATCTCAGCGTTGGGAAGTGCATAACGCTTGCCTTTTGCGCCGCCGGCAAGTAAAAATGCACCCATGCTGGCAGCCATACCGATGCATATGGTAGATACATCACACTTGATATACTGCATGGTATCATAAATAGCCATTCCGGCCGTGACACTTCCGCCGGGGCTGTTTATATAAAGACTGATGTCTTTTTCGGGATCTTCTGCTTCCAAAAAGAGCATCTGTGCCACAACGATAGATGCTGTAGTCTCATTTACCTCTTCTCCAAGGAAGATGATCCTGTCTTTTAATAATCTCGAATATATATCATATGAACGCTCGCCCCTTGAGGTCTGCTCTATGACATAAGGTACTAAACTCATATAACTCTCCTTTGTCCTTTCAGGACAATAAACCTAAAGTAAAGAGATATTATTTTTCAACCGCACTCTCAACAGTGAGTTTTGCAGCCTTCTTAACGGCAATGTCAGTCATCATCTGCTTCTTGCCTTCTTCACCCATCATCTCTTTTACTTTATCTGCTTCCATCTTGTACATAGCAGCCATTTCTTTGATCTCGGCATCGTAATCTTCATCTGTAGGAACGATATTCTCAGCCTTAACTATAGCTTCAAGAACAAGTCTTGACTTGATACGCTTTTCAGCCTGAGGCTTAACCTGATCCATGAACTTGTCTGTAGACATGCCCGTGAACTGAAGATACTGTTCAAATGAAAGACCCTGCTGCTGAATATTCTGAGCGAACTCTTCGATCATCTGTCTCTGCTGTGTCTCAAGCATTGCATCCGGGATCTCCATCTGTGCATTTGCGATAACCGCATCAACAACAGCTTCTTCTTTTGCATCGGCTGCATTCTTAACCTTTGTTTCAGTGAGTTTCTTCTTAAGATCCTCTTTATATTCTGCAAGAGTATCAAACTCAGATACTTCCGAAGCGAACTCATCGTCAAGTTCGGGAAGCTCCTTCTGCTTGATCTCCTTAACTACGCACTTAAATACTGCTGCCTTGCCTGCAAGGTCTTCAGCATGATAGTCCTCGGGGAATGTAACATTTACATCGCACTCCTCACCGATATTCTTTCCGATGAGCTGCTCTTCAAATCCGGGGATGAATGCACCCGAACCGATGGTAAGAGGATAATTCTCACCCTTTCCGCCTGCAAATGCAACACCGTCAACATATCCGTCGAAGTCGATAATGGTATCATCCTTATCCTGAACGGGTCTGTCTGTTACGCTAATGCTTCTTGCATTATTCTCACGCTCTTTATCTATAGCGGCGTTGATCTCTTCCTCAGTAACCTCCGTGCTGACTTTATCTACTTCAACACCCTTATACTGACCGAGTGTAACCTCAGGCTTAAGAGCTACTTCTGCAGTAAAAATGAAAGGCTTTCCGGGCTCTAACTGAACAGCCTCGATCTTGGGTGTAGATGTGATCTCTTCACCGCACTCGTCATATGCCTTTTCGTATGCCTCGGGAATAACCTGATTTGCAGCTTCCTCAAGGAAAACTCCCTTGCCGTACATCTTCTCGACCATGGCTCTCGGAACCTTACCTTTTCTGAAGCCGGGGATAGATATCTGACTCTTCTGCTTCAAATATACTTTCTCAACAGCCTTATCAAGCTCCTCATAGGGAACTTCGATAGTAAGCTTTGCCATACCTTTTTCCAACTTTTCTACTTTTACGCTCATGTTTTATTATTTCCTTCCTGATCTTGGATTATAGTTTTCTGATTACAGCCGACGTATATTATAACATAAGACCTTTCTAAAATCTACATGTTCTTTTTAGACGTCCGATGCTTCTTTTTAGCTGTTTTCAGACTCTGAAAACGATCTTTTTCGCCATTTCATCGGCTCTGTCCTTACCCTGAACCGCACTTATTATCTCAAGCGCAAACGGTATGGCTGTCCCCAATCCTCTGCTCGTTATGATATTACCGTCTCTTACAACTTCTTCA
>CACZSE010000117.1 GCA_902783735.1 uncultured Lachnospiraceae bacterium | reverse complement strand
CTTGGCGGATACTCACTCGCGGGTCTGTTTTCTCTATGGTCGGCGTATCAGACTGACCGGTTTGCTGCGATAATGGCGGCATCGCCGTCTGTCTGGTTCAAGGACTGGATAGAATATGCAAGGGCACGTGACATCAGATGCAGGAATGTTTATCTGAGCCTTGGAAATGCGGAGTCCAAAACAAAGAACAGGCAGATGAAAAAAGTCTCTGAGTGCATAAAAGAGCAGTTTGCTATCTTAACCGAATGTGAGATAATAAACAGTACGCTTGAGTGGAATGAAGGAAACCATTTCACAGAAGTGGGCCAAAGATGTGTTAAGGGATATGTCTGGTGTATGGAACAGATTTCCGGGACGCATCATTAAGATGACACTTGTGTCAGGCATCAAAGGACAGGGTAAATGAAAAAAGGACTGATAATGGAAGGTGGAGCTATGCTCGGCATGTTTACCTGCGGAGTCATAGATACCCTTATGGAAAATGATATAAACTTTGACGGTGCGATAGGTATAACGGCGGGAGCAGTATTTGGCTGTAACATAAAATCGAAGCAGATCGGAAGAGCAATACGTTATAACAAGAAATATTGCAACGATCCAAGGTATTGCAGCTTCAGAAATCTTATAAAGACCGGTAACCTTTACGGAGAAGAGTTTTGCTATCATGAGGTGGCAGAGATCCTCGATCCGTTTGATCATGATGCATTTGAAAACAATCCGATGGAATTCATTGTCGGAGCTACCGATATAAAGACCGGAAAATGTGTTTATCACAAATGTGTGGACGGTCGGGAGCGTGATCTGAAATGGATGCAGGCCTCAGCTTCCATGCCGATCGCGGCAAAACCGGTAGATGTCGACGGTTATCTTCTTTTGGATGGCGGGATAGCCGATTCGATCCCGTTTGAGTATATGGAAAGCCTTGGTTATGACCGTAATCTGATCATATTGACCAAACCGGTCGGATATAGAAGGAAAAAAGGATTTGAATCATATCTGGCAAAATTTGCTCTTCATAAGTATCCGGCAGCAGCCAAGGGTATGTTCGAGCGCAGCATAATGTACAATCGCCAGATGGAAGAGCTTGAGAAGCGGGAAAGACAAAAGACTTCCTTTGTTATCAGGCCTCCGTATGCTCTGGGAATAAGCAGAACGGAAAGTGATCCGAATGAACTTGAGAGAGTATACCGGATAGGGGTACAGGAAGCAGAACGAAGGCTGGACGAATTGAAGGAGTTTTTGGATATGGTGCCTGTCACCGTGAACAAACTGTGAAGGTGCCTGTCACTGTGAACAAATTGTGAACGTGCCTGTCACCAAAAAAAGAAGATCAAAGCGAACAACACTCACAATGATCTCCTTTTTTTAGTATAGTCCAATTAAGGGTTTGGGGAAAGTATTTATCTATCATCTACTGTGCTTTTACTATACCTTCAAAATGTGTCCAAACCGTGTTCAAATCATAAAGAAAAAATGATTATTTCATTAAGAAACTTTCAATCCGGATTATTTATCTATCGCCGAATTAGGTTTATAATCACAGTATAGGCACTTGAAAACTTTGATTTTTTAAGAAAGGGGAATGGATATGACATTTGATGAACTTGTAACAAAAGTAAGAAAACTGGCAGGCAGGGTAGATGCAACAGGAAGAGATTTCCTTGCGGTTCAGATCAATATCGAGGGCAAGGAAAACGGAGTATTCTACGTGGAAGTCAAGGATAACCGGATCAATGTAGAGCCTTACGACTATCATGACAGAAACTGTGCGATCACAATGAATATCACCAACTTTAACAAGCTGATCGATGGAAAGCTCGATCCGGTACTCGGTTACACGACGGGAAAGATCAAAGTTGACGGAGACTTGGGCAAAGCCCTTGAGTTTTCAAACCTTCTTAAATAATGAAAATACAACAGGGTAAATGCGATGGCAATAAACAACAGTTGGCTGGAAATGCAGATCGTAAATCAGATTCAGGTCGCTGAGAACTTTAAGAATACATGTTTGATAGCATCCGCGAAAGATGACGGCAAGACCGATAAAGACGAGAAAAAGATCCTTGAAAAGATCAACAGGGAAACAGATTCGTATATAAAGGCTTTAAAAAAGATCATGAAAGACTGAGGGCTTTTTATGTAAGATAGGTAAAATAAAGAGCCTTATCTTGTTACTGTTAATATTTTCTGTAAGATTTTGAACAGATATAATAGTATCATAAAAATTAATGGAAACTCTTTGAATGAGTGTGGGAACAGGTAACAGGAGGAAAGCAAAATGGGATATTATGAAGAAAGCTTATTCGGTATCGACATGAACCTTGACGGAAGGACAGACTGGCAGGATGATATTCTTATCAGCACAATGATGGTGGAAGAAAACGCAAAAAGATCAGAGATTGACGATGATCCCGATTGGGAAACGGATGATTGATAAGAAAGAGCCGAGGCTTCGCGCTAATTAATTAGTGTGAGGCCTTTTTTGTTGCCGTTTTTTATGTAAATAAATAAACAAAAACCCCCATCTCTGATATATAATATATCTGATTGAGTTTAAACACAAAACATGAAAGATGAGGGAAGGATATGTTATTTACGCTGGCAATAATACCGACGATATTTCTGATGGTCTATATCTACAAGAAGGATACAAGAGAAAAGGAATCCGGGCGTATCCTGTTTAAATGCTTTTGGTGGGGAGTGGTCATCATTGCCCCTGTTATACTTCTGGAAAATGTTTTGGAAGCAATATTTGAGGCTTCCTATGTGGAGGGCTCGGTAGGGTATGCGATCCTTGACGGATTTTTGGTGGCCGCATTTTCGGAGGAATTGTTTAAGTATCTGGCTCTTAAGTTTAAGACCTGGAAATCGCAGGAATTTAACTGCACGTTTGATGGAATAATATATGCGGTTTTTGTATCGCTTGGTTTTGCAACGTTTGAAAATATTTTGTATGTGTTGGACGGCGATCTTTCAACTGCTGTCATGAGAATGTTTACAGCCGTCCCGGGACATGCGTACGATGCGGTGTTTATGGGTTATTTCTACAGTAAGGCAAAACAGGCTGAGATTGAAGGGAACAGACCGGCCATGCGTAGAAATAAGTTTTGTACCCTCTTGGTCCCGATACTTTTCCACGGGATATACGACTGTCTCATATCGTTCGATGAAGAGGTTGTGGGCAGCGGAGTGACCACCTTCGGATTCCTGTTATGGATAGTAGTGGTCATAGTTGAGTTCGTTCTGTCACTCAAGTTAGTAAAGAAGGCGTCAAAAAACGATAAGTTCATGGTGGTGCCTGTCACTGTGAACGAAATGTGAAGGTGCCTGTCACTGTGAACAAAGTGTGAACGTGCCTGTCACCATGAACAAGGCGGCGTAGTTGAGCTACGCCGCCTTTAAATATGTCTTAAAGTTTACAGATCCTCATCAGGCTCCGCATTCAGTTTTTCTTCCTGCTTCTTAAATGCCGAAGCCGTAAAGCTTAACGTGATGAACAGGATGACAAAGAGCATTACAAATGTAAAAGCTCCGCAGCCGATCGCAACCTTCCAAGCTTCCGGCTTTCTCATGTAAGCAGTGAGTCCGACTACTATGCCGAATACAACAGATCCAAGCAAAGAAGCGATCACATTGCTCTTGGCACTCGGATTAAAGCTTCTTGACCAGATACCCTTGCGTAAACATTCTATTACGATATATAAGCACAGACACATGAATATGATCCATTCGCCGGTAATGTCCGATACGCCAAGAATGGTCTGTACCATGATGGAGATAAGCAGTCCCCAGAACGCCAGCCAGCATCCGGTACGTTCGATCTGCAATAAATCAGCTTCCTGTCTTTCGTCCAATACGTTAGTTGTCTTTTTCATTTTCATCTTCCTCCCAGAATAAATCATTTAGTGTTACGCCAAGTGCTCTGCATATTTGAACACATAGCTTTATTGATGGATTAAAATCCCCCGATTCGATCAGGCCGATCGTCTGTCTCGTCACTCCGGCTTTTTGTGCCAGTTCTGTCTGAGACATGTCCAATTCTATCCTTCTGAATTTCATTTTTAGGTTTCGCATGCAACATATCCTCCTGATATGTACACTATACATTACATTTGTCATGTTGTCAACTATATTTTGCATTTGCAAACTAATTTTTTTGCTATAATATGCTTACGTATAAGATCAAAAGGTCGGAAAACCTTGAACTAAAGGGGGTAAAAGAAGAATGCTACAGAAGATGAAAAGAAGATCGGTTGAACCGGTATATTCGATGTGTGTGCAGCCGGCATTTATAATCGGAACAAATAATGAAGATAACTCATATAACTTTGCACCCATTACCTGGTTAAGTGTTACACACGAGGAAGGTGACGGTTATCTGCTGATAATAAGCATGTCCGGGACAAAGGCGACCAAACAGAATGTGATAAGAAACGGGTTGTTCAGCGCAAATCTTGTGAATACGGACATGCTGCCCTTAATGGATTATCTTGGCTCTAAGCATTCAAAAGACGGAAAAAAGAACGATATGAACTATGGCGTAAGTCGTGGAAAGGTGCTGGATGTTCCAACGCTTGATGATAGCCCGTGGGTATATGAATGTGAAGTTAAAAACTCTGTTGAAACGGGGGATTCTACAACTTTTTTCTGTTATATCCGAAATATTCAAATAGATGAAAGACTATCCTGCAAGGATACATTCGATGTTGATCTTACGATCCTTGATCCCGTCATATATTCGGGAAGATATCACAGCCTGGGGAGCATGCTTGGAAAGATCGGAGATTTTGTATAGAACTGACGACAAAGCATACGTGTGAAATGTGTTTCTGACGATGACCGAACATTCATTAAGAGTAATGCCTGACCATATAATTATGAGCTTGTTGATTATTATATGAAAATATGTATAATACTATAAGTATTGGTTTGATTAAGAAGGATTATTTATGTCACAGACACAGGAAAACACTATCGAAGAAAATAAGATGGGCATTTTGCCGATAAACAGGCTGTTGCTCGGAATGTCCCTTCCCATCATGGCTTCAATGCTTGTTCAGGCATTATACAATGTTGTAGATTCCATATTTGTATCCAGAATAAGTGAAAATGCACTCACAGCGGTCTCTCTGGCATTCCCCATACAGTCCATCATGATCGCCCTCGGAGGCGGTATGGGCGTAGGTGTAAATGCCATACTCTCAAAATCGCTCGGCGAGAAGGATTATGAGAATGTTAATAAAGCCGCCATGAACGGCATTTTTCTGTCACTGATAAACTTTATCATATTTGTATTTGTAGGTTTGCTCGCCGTTAAACCATTTTACATGAGTCAGACAACAGACCCGGATATTATCGGATACGGAGTTGATTATCTGACGATAGTATGCTGCATGTCATTTGGCATATATTATCAATTTATATTTGAGAGACTTCTTCAGTCTACCGGCAGGACCTTATGTACAATGATCACGCAGACAACAGGAGCCGTGATCAATCTGATCCTTGATCCGATACTTATCTTCGGACTCTTTGGAATGCCTGCTCTGGGTGTCAAGGGTGCAGCTTTGGCTACGGTAGCCGGACAGATTGTAGCCGCGATCTTTTCTTATATCCTCAATATAAAGGTAAATAAGGAAATACAGATCAGATTTGCCGGATTCAGACCCGACAGAGAGATCATTGGAAAGATATATTCTGTAGGTCTTCCTTCAATCATCATGCAGTCTATAGGTTCCGTGATGGTATACGGCCTGAATAAGATCCTGATAGCATTCTCATCAACCGCAACAGCTGTATTCGGAGTGTACTTCAAGTTGCAGAGCTTCGTCTTTATGCCTGTGTTTGGTCTTAATAACGGCATGGTCCCCGTACTGGCATTTAACTACGGAGCAAAAGAGCGTCAGAGAATGATCGATACCATTAAGTATTCCGTTTTATATGCTCTGATCATCATGTCTGCGGGAACATTGGCCTTCTGGCTCTTTACGGATAAGCTTTTGCTTTTATTTGCGGCATCGGATCATATGATGAGCATGGGCATTCCGGCTCTGCGTATCATTAGCGTACACTTCCCGATAGCAGCATTTTGTATCATCATTGGTTCGGTATTCCAGGCTCTCGGAAGAGCGGTCTACAGCATGATAAATTCAATAATGCGACAGGTGGTGGTCCTTTTGCCGGTTGCATATTTACTGAGTCTGACCGGAGAGGTAAACAATGTATGGTGGTCCTTCCCAATCGCCGAGATAATGAGCTTCACGGTAACGACACTTTTCCTTATTAAGATAAACCGTGAGATAATAAGTAAGGTTTGACAGTGAAATGCTAAATTAGTATAATAAATTTTGTTTTTTGCGGATATGGCGGAAATCAAGGTTATTGTACCGAAGGTGCAATAACAGGCAGACGCGGCAGATGCAATATGTGCGCGTCGTATATATGGAATAGGCGGATATGGCGGAATTGGCAGACGCGCCAGATTTAGGTTCTGGTGGGAGACCGTGCAGGTTCAAGTCCTGTTATCCGCACTTAAGTTATGTAACCCTTCGCGTTTGTTCACGGAGGGTTATTTTTGTCAGTATTTATGCGGGTTTGAATAACATTTTCGAGTTTTTTCTTTGTTCTATTGAACGTCAAATTACAAAATTACTGGCACAGATATCGATATCTGTGATAATATTATCAAAAGGCAAAGGCGCCTAAAGGTGCTT
>CACZSE010000116.1 GCA_902783735.1 uncultured Lachnospiraceae bacterium | reverse complement strand
TGATATAAGGATCACCGGAAGTGCATTCTTCATTGTAGGACCCGGTGCGGGCGGTGATAAATTCTTCACAAGAGACGGTTCGTTTTACGTTGACGGCGTCGGAAACCTTGCCATGACCTCAAACGGTTACAATGTAATGGGATGGCAGGTAGACCCCGAGACCATGGATATAAAGAGAGATACTGTAAGTCCTCTTCGTATCATGAGCCCGGAGAATATGACATATCCTCCGGAGTCTACAACACTTGCTACAGTAAGCGGTATCTTAGATAAGAACGATTCAAACGTTTTATCTTCATCGGGTAAGACAATGAACCTTATGTTCTTCGATAAACTCGGATACAGCTATACTGCAAAATTGAATGTAAAAGCTACGGGAACTGACGGCGAATATACCGTTCAGCTTGAATCTATCAAGGATCAGAACAACACCGAATATCCTCTTAACGGACTTACCCTCGGAGGCGGCGTTGAAGTAAACAAGAGTACGGCTTTAAATCTTTCCGACAAATGGGAGATAGATTCTGCAGGCAATATCGTAAGTAAGGAAAAGGATGATGCGGGTGATCCTGTCAAAGTCGCTTTCAATAAGTCTGCAGGAGCCGACGGTATTGACTGGAACAACCTTGCCGATGCATATAACTACAGTAATGCGCAGGAATTAAGAAGCATGAAGTTTACGGTAGTTACGGACAGCACCACCGATCCGGTCACCACAGAAGAACATACACTTGCGGAAGTTCTTTCAACAGATGGCAATTACGGCCTTAATATCTCTGAACTTACAGCAGATAAGATGACACCCGCAGGAAGCTCTCTTCTTAAATATGACACCACGACAGGTGCATTTGTGAGCATCGCGGGCGGAACAGGCGTTACACTCGGTCTTTCACAGCTTGCTCCGGCAGGAAGATTCACCGATATCGATATCGACTTCTCGACAACGACAATGTACAACAATGCCGGAACATCTACCATAGCGGCAGCCAGCGGTGATGTAAACAAGATCGGCGCAGGACGTAAGCTCGGTGAGATGAGCGGTGTCTCAATACAGAATGACGGACGTATATATGCCTCATATGACAACGGTATGAGTAAGCTTCTCGGACAGATTGCTGTTGCGGAATTTGCAAATGCTTCAGGTCTTGAAAAAGAAGGCGACAACCTTTATAAGTCAACTCAGAACTCGGGAGATTTCGATGGCATAGGAACCGAAGTAACGGCCGGCGGCGGTTACATGACAACAGGTGTCCTTGAAATGAGTAATGTAGACCTGTCGGCAGAATTTACCGACATGATCACAACTCAGCGTGGATTTCAGGCAAACTCAAGGATCATAACGGTTTCCGACACATTGCTCGAGGAACTGGTAAATCTTAAGAGATAAGATCTGATGGCAGTTATGCAAGATTGTGCTTTTAGATAAATGAATGATACATCCATTCCCTAAGGGGATGGATGTATTGTTGTAAGGAGTATAAAGTGATAGAAGTAACAAAAATGGATGGGACAAAGACCCTCATAAATCAGGACCTTATCGAAACCGTTGAGACCACGCCCGATACAGTGGTAACGCTGACCACGGGCAAAAAAATAATTACAAAAGAAAGTAGACAAGAGATAGATAATTTAGTAAAATCGTATAGAAAGGAAATTTACGCAAATCTGCCTTTTTAGGGCGTTTTGCGCTAAAGGTGTGACATCGTGGATTTAGCATCATTACTGGGTATAGTCATTTGCCTGGCGCTTGTCATATTCGGTATTGTTGCCGGAAATGGTTTTGGCGTAATAAAGAACTTTCTTGACCTGAATTCAGCCCTGATAACATTCGGCGGGGCTTTTTGTAGTGTCATGGCTAGTAATACCATGCCCGATTTCGTGTCGGGTATTAAAGCGATAACTCTTATTTTCAAGGCTCAGAGTGCGGACACACCCCAGGTCATAAAAAAGATCATAGATCTCTCGAACGTAGCCAGAAAAGAGGGACTTCTTTCTCTTGAAGAAGCTGCCGGAGATCTTGATGATGCTTTCTTGAAAAAGGGCATTCTGCTCATAGTAGACGGAACCGATCCCGAACTGGTAAGAGGTATCATGGAAACAGAGATGATCTCTGTCGATGAGAGACATAAAAAGAAGATCAATTTCTGGAGCGACCTCGGCGCCATGGGTCCCGCATGGGGCATGATCGGAACGCTGGTAGGACTTGTTAACATGCTTCAGGCTATGGACGATCCCGGAGCTATCGGACCCGCCATGGCTGTCGCGCTTATAACAACATTGTACGGTTCTCTGCTTGCAAACTGGATATGTACTCCCACAAGCGCAAAGCTTAAGGTTCAGAACGAACAGGAGATGATGGGCAAGCAGATCGTTATAGAAGGATTGCTTTCCATTCAGGCAGGCGAAAACCCGCGTGTTATCGAGGAAAAGTTAAAGTCCTTCCTTGAGCCTCGTGATAAGGCCAATATGGAAGCTGCGGGAGGTGAAGCGGATGGCTAAGCGCAAAGAAGATCCGCCGCC
>CACZSE010000115.1 GCA_902783735.1 uncultured Lachnospiraceae bacterium | reverse complement strand
GTGACAGGATTCGAACCTGCGACCTCCTGGTCCCAAACCAGGCGCTCTAGCCAAGCTGAGCCACACCCCGGTGTCGTGACGCAAGATATATTATATGCAACCACAACACCGTTGTCAACACTTTTTTATCATTTATTTTTTGTTTTCAAATGTAGTTCAGTTCAAGATCGATCTGCCCGTCTTCACCTATGGTCATAATGATATAAGACGGCTGTCTGCCCTCTTGTCTTGGATAGGTAAGGCTGCCCGGATTGAGGGCTATAAGGTCTGACTCCCGTTCGATCAGAGGCTTGTGTGTATGTCCGTACATGACTATGTCTATACCACGGCTTCTGGCTTCGTCCTTAAGGATCTCATTTCCCATTGATACATAGTAGTGATGTCCGTGTGTTACCCATATTTTGTATTTACCTATGGTAAACTCCTCGTCGCTCTTAAGATCTGAAAAGAAGTCATTGTTCCCGCTTACCATCTTGACCGGACATCTCGCGGCTTCGTTAATGATATATTCACTTCCCTCAATGTCGCCGCAATGTATGACCATATCCAACGGTGCATATTTTGCGCATAGCTGCACGTACAGATCATTTTTCCTGTGCGTATCACTTACTATCAAGATCTTCATACTGTACTACTCCCAATACTTCGTACGACAATTACCGATACTTTTCTTTAATGATATTCTTGATCCCTTCCAACGCTTTTCCTCTGTGACTGATCCTGTTTTTTTCGTCGGGATCGAGCTCGGCCGAATAGATATCCCTGTCAGGAAGATAAAATATCGGGTCGTATCCGAATCCGTTCTTTCCTTTTTCTTCATAACCTATTCTGCCTTCATATGTAGCCTCATAGTGTGCTTCGCTGCCGTCTTCAAAGACCGCTGCCATGGCACATACAAATCTGGCTGTTCTCTTCTCGTCTTCGACCCCTTCGAGTCTTTTAAGTATGTTCGCATTTTTTATGCTGTAGGGGGTATCCTCCCCGAGATATCTTGCCGAATATATGCCGGGTTCTCCGTTTAGAGCATCCACAACAAGACCGGAGTCATCGGCAATGACTGCTGCCTCTATCCCCTTTTGTCTTGCCAGATCCGCAATAGCTCTAGCCTTGATAAATGCATTTTCCAAAAAGGTCGTGCCGTCTTCCGTTACGTCCGCATAAACCCCGGCTTCCTTCATGGATAATACTTCGACATCCATATCTGACATGATGTCGCGTATCTCACGCATCTTACCCATGTTTCCGGTCGCAAAAATAATCTTCATGTCTTTCCTCTCACTGTTTCTCATTTTGAGCTTTTTTAGGCGGTTTCGGTCCCATAAACTGATAGTAGTATGTTTTCATCATACCGTTATAGATCTTTCTGTTTTTGTCCGCCTTACGCCCGATATATCTCTCCGCCTGCTCATAGGCGGTTATCATGTATAATGACCATGTGTCAAGCTGTTTGAAGCGTTCTCCCAGTACGGTATACAGATCTGCCATCTGGTCTTTTTCCATGATCCTTTCGCCATATGGCGGATTTGTAATGATAAATCCGTATTTACCGTGATGCGACAGCTGTGCAACATCTCTTCTTTGGAAATGAATAAGGTTATCTACACCCGCCAGCTTTGCATTGGCTCTCGCAATGGAGATCATTTCGTCATCTATATCAAAACCCTGAATATCACATTCTATATCCGTACAGACCTCATCTTTTGCTTCTTCAAACGCATCTTTCCACGTCTGACCATCTATAAGATGCTTCCAGCTTTGCGCCGTGAACCTTCTGTTCATTCCCGGGGCGATGTTGGCTGCCATTAAAGCTGCCTCAATGGCAAACGTTCCCGATCCGCAGAACGGATCCACCAGGATCCTGTTTTTGTTCCATGGAGTCAACATGATCAGAGAAGCCGCAAGGTTCTCCGCTATCGGTGCTTTGGCGGTGAGTTTTCTGTAGCCTCTCTTGTGAAGAGACTCTCCGGTAGTGTCCAGTCCGATGGTGACCTCATCCTTCATGATGAACACTCTGAAGGGAAATGAGTCTCCGTCTTCGGGAAACCGGTCGATCTTATAGTGGTGACTCATGCGGTCAACCATGGCTTTTTTCATGACCGACTGTATATCCGACGGGCTGAAAAGCTTACTCTTCACACTTCCGGCCTTCGCTACCCAGAATCGGCCGTTGGAAGGTATATAGTTTTCCCACTCAATGGCTTTTGTACCCTGGAACAGTTCTTCAAAGGTCTCTGCATGAAAGGCTCCCACCTTTATAAGAATACGCTCGGCAGTCCTGAGGCATATATTTGCTCTGCAGATCGCCTCTTCATCTCCGATGAACGTAACACGTCCGTCCTCTACCTTACTAACATCATAGCCAAGATCTGTGATCTCATTTTTTAATACGGATTCCAATCCAAAATGGCAAGGGGCCATAAGCTCTATTGTGCGCATGTTTCGTTATATGCCTTTCTGACTGCTTTTGCAAGCTGATCGGCACAACTGGTGTTTCTCATGCCGCATATATTACCCAAAAGTTTACTTTCGATCTCATCGACGGTAAATCCGTCTACAAGCTTTCCGATAGCCTTAAGGTTTCCGTTGCATCCGCCGGTAAACTTTACATTGCTGATGATATTGCCGTCAATGTCGAAGTCTATCTGAGAAGAACATACTCCGGCAGTTCTGTAATTGTAATGCATAAATCTATACCTCTGTTTCTATAAAACCTGCCCCGTTGTTATTTGCGGTGCACTTATTTATTCCGTTCAGGCTGAATGTCACAACAGCTTTATCGCCGTCAATAAAACGTTTACCGTTATCATCCACCACTGTCCATGCCATGACCGGTATATCAATATCAAAGGTTATGGTCTGACCTGCAGCTACATGAACGCGCTTATAAGCTGCCAGCTTACCGTTATCAGGCTCAAATCTGCTGTCAGTCTTTACATATACCTGTATAACCTCGTCGGTATCCTTTGAAGAAGAATTTGTAAGCTCGACCTTTGCGGTCACGCTGTTTTTCATGAATACTTCATAGGCTGTCCTTGCATCGGCATTTGCTGTAGCCGAAGAAACCTCTGTTGCAAGTTTTGAAAGATCTATATTTAATGAAGCGTTTTTGATCTTTACATCTGCATATGTCAGACCGAACCCGAAGGGATAGAGTGGTTCATCTTTGAAATATCTGTAGGTTCTGCCCTTCATGGCATAGTCTTCAAAAGCGGGCATCTTATCCAGGTCTTCGTTGTGATAGAAGGTTAAGGGAAGCTTTCCTGACGGAGAAACCTCACCAAAAAGGATATCCGCTACAGTTTTTCCGCCCTGAGCTCCGGGATACCAGCACTGAAGGATAGCAGCTGCTTTGTCCGTGGCAACGCTCATGTCAATTGAACTTCCTGCCATCATGCAGACGATTACAGGCTTTCCGACCTTAAGTACTGCCTCTAACAGTCTTTGCTGACAAGGCGGAAGCATAAGATCCTTTTTATCGCCCGATGCATATGAGTTTCCTGTGTCGCCCTCTTCTCCTTCAAGGGTTTCATCCAATCCAAGGCATAATACTACCACATCCGAGTGCTTTGCTACAACTATCGCTTCAGCTATTCTGTCATTTTCCTTTGCAAGAGGCTCTTCCTTATCCAAAAACAGATGTGAACCGAGAGAATAGAGGACACGGACATCGTCACCGACATAATCCTGTATACCTTCAAGCACAGTCGTATATCTTGAGGCTGTTCCATGATAATTTCCCATGAGAGCTTTTCTGCTGTCGGCATTTGGTCCTATGACAGCTATTGTTTTTAATGCTTCTTTGTTTAGCGGCAGGCAATTGTCATTTTTGAGCATGACTATTGTCTTTTCAGCTGCCTTTCTTGCGATCGCAAGATGTTCCTTGCACTCTACTGCCTCATAAGGTATTTTGTCATATTCGTTTTCTTCAAACTCACCCAGAAGGTATCTGGTCGTAAACAGACGTATTGCTGCCGTTCTGATATC
>CACZSE010000114.1 GCA_902783735.1 uncultured Lachnospiraceae bacterium | reverse complement strand
TAAGAATGCACAGTGTGTAAAAGGCTGCCCGGTTTCCATCAACATTCCTGCATTTATCGAGCAGGTAAAGAACGGAAACGAAGATAAGGCTTACGAGATCATATCTCAGTCAAGCGCACTTCCCGCTGTATGCGGACGTGTATGTCCTCAGGAGAGTCAGTGCGAAGGCAAGTGCATAAGAGGTATCAAGGGAGAACCTATCAGTATCGGAAAGCTCGAAAGATATGTGGCGGATTATGCGGCAGAACACGGTATCAAGCCCCAGCCTGCTACGGAAAAGAAGGGCAAGAAAGTAGCTGTTATAGGATCCGGTCCTGCAGGACTTACATGCGCCGGCGACCTTGCAAGACTCGGATATGATGTTACCATATTTGAGGCACTTCATGAAGCAGGCGGAGTTTTGGTTTACGGCATTCCCGAATTCAGACTCCCCAAGACAGATGTTGTCGCAAAAGAAATTGAAAATGTTAAGAGCCTCGGTGTTAAGATCGAGACCAATGTTATTATAGGTAAATCCATAACGATCGATGAGCTTATGGAAGAGGAAGGCTTTGAGGCCGTATTTATAGGTTCCGGAGCAGGTCTTCCCAAGTTCATGGGTATACCCGGAGAAACTGCAAACGGAGTATTCTCCGCAAATGAATATCTTACCAGAAGCAATCTGATGAAAGCTTTTGATGAAAAGAGCCCTACTCCCATAAAGAGAGGAACAAAGGTAGCTGTTGTAGGCGGTGGAAACGTTGCAATGGATGCAGCCAGAACAGCTTTAAGACTCGGCGCTGAGGTTCATATCGTATACAGAAGAAGCGAAGAGGAACTTCCCGCAAGAGTAGAAGAAGTACATCATGCTAAAGAAGAAGGCATCATATTCGACCTTCTTACCAACCCCGTGGAGATCCTTCAGGATGAAAACGGATGGGTTAACGGTATAAAGTGTATCAGAATGGAACTTGGAGAGCCTGACGAGTCGGGAAGAAGACGTCCCGTTGAGATCGCCGGAAGTGAATTTGTTATTGATGTGGATACCGTCATTATGTCGCTTGGAACATCACCGAATCCGCTCATTTCAAGTACTACCATAGGTCTTGATGTCAATAAGAGAAAATGTATCATCGCAAACGAAGAAGACGGAAAGACATCTAAAGAAGGTGTTTATGCGGGCGGTGATGCCGTTACAGGTGCAGCAACCGTTATCCTTGCCATGGGTGCCGGAAAGAATGCAGCAAAGGGTATAGATGAATTCTTATCTTCAAAATAATGATCATGAGGTGAACGCATATGGCGTGGTGTCCAAAATGTAAAAATGAATATAAAGAAGGCATTGAGGTTTGTGCCGATTGCGGATGCAGACTCATGGAAAGTCTGGGCGAAGAGATGGTCGTATATTTCGGGACCCAGCAAGAGGCTGATGAAATTGTTGCATATCTGGAAGAAAATGGTATAGACTATGCTTATACTCATTACAGCAACAAAGATGCGCATTATGAAGTATTGATCCAGGAGAGCAAAAAAGAAGAGATCCGCGGATTGATGCGTAAGTATTTTACCGAGGTAAAACCTCTTGATATGTCCGATAACGAGCCTGAGCTTACAATAAGCCTTGCGGGACAGGAAGAAGAACCTGTTGTTACAACAAGGTACAAGAATCCGCAGGAAAGAGCTTCCGAATACAAGAGCGGAGCTCAAACCTTACTGCTTGTCGGAATACTGGGTATCATCGCCATGATCCTGGTTGATGTCGGAGTTATTCCGATCGCTTTAAGTAAAGAGAGTAAGGTTCTCGTAAATGTCGTAATGTGTGGCATGTTTGCCATATTTATCGGGGTAGGTATTAATTCTTTCAAAACGTACAAAAAGCTTGTCGCACAATCAGATCATGATGATAAACTTGAAAAGGATATTATTGACTGGTTTGGAAAATCTGTTACATTAGATATGATAACATCTGAAGAGAACAAGAGAGATTCCGAAGAATCCCTGTATTTTGACAGGATCGGCAAGATAAAGGAGCATATAGTTTCTTCTTTTAATGATCTGGACCCTTCATTTTTGGAATATATATCCGATAAAATTTATAACAACTTGTTTAAATAATTACTAATTTGTGAAAAATTTATAAAAATTTTGTCTTTTGAATTAAATTATTATACATTTTTGAGAAATTATGATATAATAATTTTACCAAATAAAAACGTTATCATTATTTACGTTTGGGGGTGTTTTATATGGGCCTTTTGGATTTTGGCAAAAAAGAATGTAAACCGTTGGAAGCAGTATTGTTCAGTTTACAGATGAACATGTCTAACAACTACAAAGATGCAACTATTTCAGATATGAACAAGTTGGAGACTCTGTATGAGACTTTGAGAAAAAGTGGGGAACTTACGGAAAAACAGATGATCTACTATGCCGGTATCATAGATGAATGGCGCGAAAAAACTAAAGGATTCGGATACAAGAATTTTGCTCCGGTCAGAAAATAGAAAAAATATCAAGGCTGTCTCTGACAGCCTTTTTTTTTATTGCATTTTCTAGTATAATTATATAGGTTTTTTCAGGAGATCATATGGACGAGAATAAAACAGAAATATTGGATATAGATGTTAACCATGCGGTAAATGTTTTCGGACAGTACGATGTTCACATGAAGACAATAGAAAAAGAACTAGATGTTGATATTTTTTCGAGTAACGGTGATATCGTAGTAAGAGGAAAAGAATCCGCTGTTAAGAATGCAAAAAAGGTTATAGAAACTCTTCAGGAATTATCTAAGAGAGGCAATGAGATATTGGAGCAAAATGTAAATTATGCAGTCGAGATGGCTTCACAGAGTGAAGATACCGACGAGCTTTTAAATATAGACAGTCAGGTCATCTGCCATACCGTATCGGGTAAACCCGTTAAGCCCAAGACTCTTGGACAGAAACAGTATGTCGATGCCATTTCAAAAAATATGATAGTTTTCGGTATGGGCCCCGCAGGTACCGGTAAAACTTATCTTGCAATGGCTATGGCTATAACAGCTTTTAAAAACGGAGAGGTAGAAAGGATCATTCTTACGAGACCGGCTAT